>JBGTIE010000344.1:0-5284 GCA_041745855.1 Lysobacterales bacterium
GGGAGGGTCGCCGACATACTCTTTTCTTCCCACACAACTAGGAGAGCAGAGATGTCGACGACCCAGATTCAATTGTGCCTGATGGTGGCGGTGGCGGTGGAGATTTCGGGGGCCAAATGGCTGGTGGGCTCGACCGCCGGCGGCAAGGTTCGGACCAAGGCGTTGATGCAGAAGGATGCAACGGAGCGGTACGCGGCGTTGGTGGCGGAGATCGTCGAGGCGGTCAAGCGCTTTGGCGGTGTCGAGGGCACGCGGGTGGTGGTGGCGTATGAAGCCGGTCACGAGGGCTTCTGGCTGGTCCGGGCTTTGCGGTCGGCGGGGTTTGAAGCCGAGGTGATCGACCCGGCCAGTTTGCAGGTGGACCGGCGGGCGCGGCGGGCCAAGACCGATCGCCTGGACGTGCGGGCACTGACGTGGTCGCTGTATCGCTGGATGAGGGGCGAGGAACAGGCGCTGCGGATGGTGCGGGTGATCAGCGAATCGGACGAGGACGCGCGTGAGTGGCAGCGCGAACGCGACCGGCTGGAGTCGGCCCGCCGCGGTGGCCTGGATCGGATCGGCAAGAAGATGCGTACGCACGGGATCTGGACGTGGCAACGGCAGGCGCTACGTGACGGCAGCTTGCGCCGGTTTGACGGCGAGCCGCTGGGTCCCGTCCTTCAAAAGGCGATGCTGCTGGAGCTTGATCGGGTCGAAGCGATCGAAGCGGCGCTGGCGGAGCTGCAGAAGCAGGAAGTCACTCCAGAGGCGAAGGAAAAGATCGACGCCCTGAGCAAGCTGCGCGGGATCGGCCCGGTGGGCGCAACCGGTCTGGCGCTGTTGCTGTACTGGCGCGACTTCAACAACCGGCGGGAGGTCGGCAGCTGTACCGGGCTGGTGAATTCGCCCTACAGCAGCGGGACGATCCATCAGGACCAGGGGATCAGCAAACAGAGCGATCCTCGTCTACGAGCACTGTTGGTGGAGTTGTCCTGGCTATGGCTGCGCTATCAGCCTGACAGCGACATCGCGCAGTGGTTTTTCCACCGAACCCAAGGCCAGGGCAAGCGCCACAGGCGGATCATGATCGTGGCGGTGGCCAGGCGCCTGGCGATCGCACTGTGGCGCTACCTGAGTCATGGCGTGATCCCGCCGGGCGCGGTGCTGTCGAAGGTCCCGGCGCGCTAGCGAAGCGAAAGAGCGGTTTGGCAAAGGAGCAAGAGTTCGCAAGTTGAAGTGAGCGTGCCCGTACAACGGCCTGGTTGCACCGCAACCGACACAGTAGATGGGGTACGTTCGAATATCGGTTTCCCAACGCTACGCAAATGGGATCAGGCCGGGCCCGCCAGGCGGGCCGGCGGATAGAAGGTTGTGAGGCGTCATCGCCCACGTGAATGGACCGAGCTTCGACAGCGATTGCGGGATCTTGCACAACGAGGAAGTGACTAGCGAACGACGGACAACAGAAAATCGAGAAAAGAGCGTCCAGGGCCTTGACAAGGGTGGAGTCATAGAAGGCCGTTGTGACCCGCTCTGCAGGCTCAACCAACGCCGGCAACCAGAAAGCGGGTCTCAGCGGCTGCGCAGGATCGCCTTGCTCCACCCGAAGCAAGAGCGCCGCTGAGCCCGATCGGATGGGCCCTTGCGCTCGCGACCGATGCCCAGTGCCGATCGGCCACAACGGCCTACGAAGAGCGCGCTCGCAAGTTCCACAGGTCATGCCCTCGGACACCCCGCCCGCCCACGTTCAGCTGTACCGTGGCAGCATCGGCCGACCGAAGAACGGTAGTGCGTAGAATGAGTCAACCCAATCGTGCCCTGGTCTGGATGCTGGGCTTTCTGGCCATCATCCTAGCCGGCTGTGCCCTGCTCGCCGGGCCGCTGATCGAGGCCTTCGGCGCCACGCCGGGCTTCAACGCGGTGATCCTGGCCGCCTTCCTGGTCGGCGTGGTGGTCAACCTGCGCCAGGTCTTGCGCCTGCAGCACGAGGTCAACTGGGTCGATGCCTACCGGCGCTCCAGTCCGGACCGCAAGATCGCCGCGCCGCACCTGCTCGCACCGATGGCGCAGATGCTTCAGCGCAGCGAACGACGGCCGCTGTCGCTGTCCACCGCATCGATGCGCTCGATCCTGGACAGCATCCATCTGCGGCTGGAGGAACAGCGCGATCTGTCGCGCTATCTGGTCGGTCTGCTGATCTTCCTGGGCCTGCTCGGTACCTTCTGGGGCTTGCTGCGAACGATCGCCTCGGTCAGCGAGATCATCGGCGGCTTGACTGCGGGCAGCGACGCCGCTGCGATGTTCGAGATCCTCAAGGACCGGCTGCAGCAGCCCTTGTCAGGCATGGCAACCAGTTTTTCGACCTCGCTGTTCGGTCTGGCCGGCTCGCTGGTGCTGGGATTTCTTGATCTGCAGTCCGCCCGCGCGGCCAATCGATTCTACACAGAGGTGGAGAACTGGCTTTCCGGCATGACCCATCTGAGTTCCGGTGGCGGCATGGCGGTCGACAGCGACGCCAGTGTGCCGGCCTATGTGCAGGCGCTGCTGGAGCAGACCGCCGATGGGCTGGAGCGGATGCAGCGGGCCATCGTCGACAGCGATCGCGAGCGCCGCGCCAGCGCCGAGCAACTGGGAGAGCTGAACCAGCAACTGGCTCGCCTGAGCGAATTGCTGATGCGTGAATCGCGCGATGTCAGCGAACTGGCGCAGGCGCAGGTGGAGTTGCGCGGGGTGCTCAAGACCCTCGCCCAGAACCAGCAGGGTGGTCCGATCCAGATCGGCGACGAGCTGCGTGCCGAGTTCCGCCTGCTGACGCGGACCATCGCCGCGGCGATGGGTGCGAAGCGTGGGTAGGCGCGACGTGGATCCACGGGACACGCCAGTTCGATGAGCTCGCTCGTCTCCCGCCGCCGCCGCACGCTCGACTTCTGGCCCGGCTTCGTCGATGCGCTCAGCGCCCTGCTGATGGTGCTGGTGTTCCTGCTGCTGATTTTCAGTATCGGCCAGTTCGCGCTGTCCGACGCGCTGACCGGCCGCGACAAGGCCCTCGCCCAGCTCAATGCCGAGTTGGCCGAACTCGCCCGCACGCTGTCGATGGAGCGCAGCGCGCGCCTGCAGACGCTGGAGCAGAACGAGGAGTTGTCGGCCTCGTTGACGCGCACCCAGGCCGAGCGCGAGGGCCGGGGGTTGGCGCTGGCCGCAAGCCGCGAGGCGCTGGGCGAAACGACGACCGAACTGGATGCCGCCGAATTGGAGCTGGCCCGGCTGAGCGCCGACCTGAAGGCACTCACCGAGCTGAAACAACAGCTTGAGCGCGAGATAGCCGAGCGCATGGCCCAGCTGGAGGAAAGCCAGTCGGCGCTGAGCAGTCAGACCGAGCTGTCAGACCGGGCACTGGCCCAGGTCGAGTTGCTCAACCGACAGCTGCTGGCGTTGCGTGAGCAACTGGCAGAGCTGGACTCGGCGCTAGATCTGGCGCGCGCCCAGAGCACGGCCAAGGATCTGCGCATCGAGGAGCTGGGCCGGGAGCTGAACCGGGCGCTGGCCGAGAAGGTCAACGAACTGCAGCGCTATCGTTCCGATTTCTTCGGCAAGTTGCGCGAAGCGCTCGGCGATCGGCAGGATATCCAGATCGTCGGCGACCGCTTCATCGTGCCCTCGGAGCTGCTGTTCGGCTCGGCCACCGATGAACTCAGCGCCGCGGCCAGACCCGAGCTGAACAAGCTGGCGCAAAGCCTGCGCGATCTGACCCGCCAGATTCCGGCCGAGATCGACTGGGTGCTGCGGATCGACGGCCACACCGACAAACGACCGATCAGCACCGCGCGGTTCCCGTCCAACTGGGAACTGTCTACGTCCCGCGCGATCGCCATCGTCAAATACCTGATCGACGCCGGCATCCCACCCGAACGGCTGGCCGCCAACGGCTTCGGCGAGTTCCGCCCCCTCGACCCCACTGACAGCGACGCCGCCTACCGCATCAATCGACGAATCGAGATCCAGCTGACCAATCGCTGAGCAGGGGTGAGGGCGCTCTTCGTAGGCCGTTGTGGCCGATCGGCGATGGGCCTCGGTCGCGAGCGCAAGGACCCATCCGATCGGGCTCAGCGGCGCTCTTGCTGAACCGAGGCGACCATTCGCAGCCGCTGAGACCCGCTCTCAAATGCAGGCATGACCGGAGCCTGCGGAGCGGGTCACAACGGCCTTCCTTCGTTCAGCAGCCGCTGAGACCCGCTTTCAAGCGCGTGGCACGGCCGGAGCCTGCGGAGCGGGTCACAACGGCCTACTTCCTTCGTTCAGCAGCCGCTGAGACCCGCTTTCAAGTGCATGGCAAGGACGGGGCGTACGGAGCGGGTCACAACGGCCTACTTCCTTCGATCGCTCTTCGTGCCTATTCCACGCCATCACCCAAGGCCCGCACGATCAGCTTGGGCCGGAACAGACCCTGGTAGTCGTCGATCTCCAGCTGGTAGGCGAGTCGGCAGCGGCGGTCGGGCAGGGGCTCGCTGCGCTTGAACCACCAGCCCTGAATTGGCGGTCCGCCATCGCGGTGACGCAGACGCAGGCGCAGATGGCGCTGCTTCACCAGCTTCTGCTCCAGCACCTCGAACTCGTCATCGAACAGCGGTTCCGGGAAGCCCTGGCCGAAGGGGCCGGCAGCGCTCAGGGCCTGGGCCAGTTGCAGGCTGATCTCGGCGGGCGCGAGCGAGCCGTCGGTCATGAGTTCCGGCTGCGCCGGCACCTCGCCCAGTTGCTCGGCGCAGACCTGCGCGAAAACGATGGCCAGTTGCTCGCTGTGATCGCTCAGGGTCGTGAACCCGGCCGCCATCGCGTGCCCACCGAAGCGGGCCATCAGGCCGGGCGCACGACGGTCCAACTCGACCAGTGCATCGCGCAGATGGAAACCGGCGACCGAGCGACCCGAGCCGCGCCATTGCTCGTCGACCGGCGCCAATGCCAGCACCGGCCTGCCGAAGCGTTCGACCAGCCGTGAGGCAACCAGTCCGACCACGCCGGCATGCCAGTCAGGATCGGCCACCACCAGTCCGGCCGGCAACTGACCGCCGAGGCGGGCGAGGGTCGCGTTGACGGCGATCTCGGCCGCTTCCTCCATGTCCGATTGCAGCGCGCGGCGCTCGGCATTGAGTGCATCGAGCTGGGCGGCAAGCAGGCGGGCGGTGTCCAGGTCCTCGGCCAGCAGACAGCGGATTCCGACCGTCATGTCTTCCAGCCGACCGGCGGCGTTCAATCGCGGTCCCAGCGCAAAGCCCATATCGGCCGCCACCAGCCGGCGATGATCTCGGCC
>JBGTIE010000345.1:0-15567 GCA_041745855.1 Lysobacterales bacterium
GGCCGGCCCCGGCTGCGTGCGCGACAGGTCGACCACCGCGTCAACGCCCGCCGTACCGAACACCGTTGCGCCGGTCCGGGCGTCGGCGTCCGCGTCGAGCAGAATATGCAGCGTGCCGGGCAATCCCTGCGGCGTGATCAAATCGCTCACCGCAAACGACAGATACAACCAGGCCGCGTCATCCGTGGCCCAGAGCGAGTCGAGCTGGACCGCGCTGCCTGCCACGCTCTCGGAGCCGATCGCGATCGGTGCCAGCGACGCCCAATCATCGAACTGACCGTCGATGACGATGGCATTGCCGTGTGCGTCTTGAATGCCTGCCGGCAACCCTGGCGATGCCATGGGTCGGCAGGAGGCCAACAGGACCAGCACACTGCACAGGCTCAGGGCCAGCGCGCGGGCAGCGTTCGCCCTGCGCTCACGGGGATGCCAACGGTCAGTCATCATGGGTTGAAGCGTACCCGACGCGGGCATCCCTAAGCTCCTGGCAGATTCATCGAACGTGGACTCCTCTCCCGAGAGCCGTTCGAAGGAAGTAGGACGATGTGACCCGCGCCGCGTTGTCCGATTGTCGCCGCCAGGTTGATCGCGGGTCTCACCGGCCGCGCACGATCGCCTCGTTCATTCCGAAGCAAGAGCGCCGCTGAACCCGATCGGAAGTTGCTCCGCGTCGCTTGTCCGTGCACCGCGCCGATCGGGTACAACGGCCTACGAGGAGCTCGCTGACCGAGGCCAGTCGCTCGCGCATGTTGGCGATCTTGCCGTCTTGCGTGAGCCACGCCTGAATGCGCGCGGCCTGCTGCGCCTCGGTTATCTTCGCTTGGGGAAACAGCCGGTTCCAGCGTTCGGCAATCTATGCTGGCCAGGAGCGGCAGCAAGCTACCGCACTCCATATTTGCTCATCGCCGAGAAGGCCAGCACCCGCACCGCATGGATCTCCGCCGGCTCGTGGATCGCGGAGGTATGCGCGCCGGAACCGATCTACTTCCAGGTCGCGGCGCCCGTGCATTTTAGCAGCGCCCGGGAAGAGCCGCACGCTGCGGCTCTCCCCTTCAAGCGCCGGCGATATGAAGCGCTGCTCAGCGCAGTTCCACCGCCTCCACCCAGCCGCGGGCACCCTCGCTGGCGCTCCAGCTCAGCAGCGGCTCGGCGCCGTAGCTGATCCACGGACCCAGCCGCAGCACCCCGCTGCTGGCGCGCTGGGCCAGGGCGTATTGCAGCTGACCGTCGAAGACCCTGGCGTAGATCCGTGCGGCCTCACCAAGGGCGTCGTCCAGCACGAAGACCACCCTCGCGGTGTCATCAAGCACCGGCAGCAGCGCCGCGCTGGGCAGTCGATAGCTGCCGCTCGCCGCCGTGACAGTGATTGCTTCAAAACCGTCGGCAAACAGCAGGTTGCGCAGATTCAGATCGCTGGCGCTGTTGTTGGCCAGGTTGCCATCTTCGATGGTGCCGTCATCAGGCAATTCCAGGGTGACCGTGTTGAGAATCTGCTCCGGGCTGCCGGCGACGTTGCCGTAGAAGCTGTAGTTCAGCAGTGCCCCGACCGGGTAGTTCGGGATCTGCGCATCGAGATCGCCGCTGCCACTGCTGGCCGGACACACCGCCCCGCCGCTGGAATCGCAGGTCCACAGCACATCGACCAGGCCGGCCGGTACCGTATCGAGCAGTCGCAGGTTCTCGGCCCTGTCCGCGCCCAGATTGCGCAGCGTGATCGTGTAGACCAGCAGATCACCCTCGGCGTAGCTGTCGACCGTATCGGTCTTGGTCACCGCCAGATCGGATTGGGCAAAGACCACGGTCTGCAGATCACCGGCGGTCGCGCTGTTGGCGTCCAGGTGGTTGCCGTCGGTGGAGGTGAAGATCGCACTGACTGGGCGCGAACCGAGCTGGTCGAAGCTCAGCTCGCAGCCGCTGATCGCCGCCGGTACGTTGACCTGACAACTGCTGCTGCCGCTGGTCAAGCTCACCGTCCCGGTGGGTGTGCCGCCGCCGGGTGCGCTCACCGTCAGCGCAAAGCCGAACACTGTCGGCGTGTTGATCCGCGTGCGCGGTGGATCGATAACGCTGATCGCCGTGCTGGCGGGATCGACCTGATGGCTGGCCGTGCCGCTGCTCTCGCCAAATGCGCCGGTCGCGGGCGTGTAGCTGGCCGTCACCAGCTTGGCGCCGTCACTGTTGCTGGTCAGCTTGCAACTGCCAATGCTGTCCGGTATCGCGTCCGGGCTCAGGCTGATCGGACCACAGCTGTCGGTGCCATCGCTGACCATCACCATGCCCAGCGGCGAAAGCGATTGCGCACTCACGCGGACGTCTACTGTGTAAGGCTGCCCTACGACGCTGGGATCGGACAGATTGCTAACGATGATGGTCGTGGTCGGCTGCTGGTCGTCATCCTCGATGGTGCCGGTGCCGCTGAGGCTGGTTGGCGTTGCATTGATCACCTGCGTGAGGTTGACCGTGAAGCTCTCATCGCCCTCGAACAAGGTATCGCCGATGATCTGCACCGGGATGCTGACGTTGATCTCACCGGCCGGGATCGTGATCAGCTCCGGGCCGCGCTGTACATAGTCGTTGTCGCTCACAGTGGCCGTGCCGTCCGCGGTGACGCTGACGAAGCTCACATCGCGGCCCGAGACCTGCGACAGCGTGGCGATGAAGTCCATCGATGTGTCGCCGCTGTTGCCTTCCGGCTGGCTCGGGTTGCTGATCGTGAGCGCGGGCAACGGATCGTCGTTTTCGATGATCCCGGTTGCCACATCCGCGCCCAAGCTCACTGTTCCGACGGCCATCAGGCCTGACAGCGTCAAGGTGAAGCTCTCATCGTCTTCGTTCAGGGCATCGTTGATGATGGCAACGCTGACCGTCTGACTGGCATTACTGTTGGCCGGGAAACTGACCGTGCCGCCGACAATCGGGGTGAAGTCTGCCGCCGTGGCCGTGCCGAAGGCGCTGTTCAGATCCAGAGTCACGCCTGACTGGACCGGGTTGCTCAGTGCCACGCTGAAGACCATCGGCGTGATCTCCTCGCTCTGGCTGACGCTGACCGGATCGAAGGACACCACTGCGCTGTCGTTGTCGGTGATAGTGAGCAGACCGCTGCCATCGGTGATCGTGGTGTGGCCGGCGATATCGTTTACCGCGCCAAGTTCCAGCGTCGCGGTCTCAGTGCCTTCAACGATCAGATCGCCGATCACCGGCACCGTGATCGTCTGCGTCAGCGAACTCCCAGCGTCAAAGCTCAGCGTTCCGGAAGTCGCCACGTAATCGCTGCCCTCCTGCGCGGTGCCGGCGGTCATGCTGTAAGTCACGCTGAAGGCGGTCAGGTTGTTGGTACGGGTGACCGTAAACACGGCATCGCTGGTGGCCGCATCGCCCTCGGTGATCATGGCGTCGCCGATACTGAGTTCAGCAGCGGCGTTGGTCAGGATAAAAAGGGCGGAAGGCCCCGTGCCTCCATCGATACTGGCTAAGACGGAATAACTACCCACAATGGAATTGGCTGTGGCAAAGCTGCTGGCGACACCATCGGCATCGATGCTGGCGGGATTCGGAAGGAAGGTGGCGCCGGCACCGGCACCTATCGACGTAAAGGTTACGCTGCCGCCGCTGACCGGCTCTCCGGCGCCAAACGGAACCACGCTAACTGTCAGCGGAATCGGGAACATCTGGCCTGGCGCAACGCGCTGGCCATCGCCAGCGAGGTCATCAATCTGGACAAAAAAGCCACGCGACTCAAACGCACCGATATCGACCGTGCCCACCTGTGGGCGGGCAATACCGCGCTGATCAATGACCGGCGCGCCGGCATTGTTGCCGGCATTGATCGCCGGGCTGCCGGGCAGCAGCGCATGGGTTTGCGTGCTGCCGCCGTAATTGCCGAGTGGCGCCAGCACGGGTTCGGTAGTGACCAGGTCCGCGGGACCGCCGCCGCCGGTGGCGTCGTCGGAAAGATTATTGCCCAGCGAGATATTGCTGCCCACGCCGCCAACATTGATGGCGGAATTGCCGGCGTAGATGGAGTTCTGCAGCGTGGTCGTCGAATTCAGGCGGGTCATGACGGCTGCTTCAGGACCGGCGTTGTTGACGATCGTGCTGTTGCTGATCGTCAGGCTGGCCGCGGAGCTGAACGCCTGGCGATTGAAGAGTGCAGCGCCGTCCAGAAGCGCTGTGTTGCCTGAAATCGTGCAATTGGACAGCGACGTCGCTTGGAGCGAGTACGCGCCACCCCCTGAGTCGGCTGAATTGCCCAGCAGCGCGCAGCGTGTCAGCGTCGCTTCGGCGGTGGCGTCCAGACCACCAGCGTACAGACCCCCCCCCTGGATCCCGCGAAGTTGTCCGCGATTGTGCTGTTGTCGAGGACCATTGGGCCCTCGATGGCGATACCGCCCCCGTCACCGGATGCGGTGTTGCCACTGACCGTGGAATTGAGGAGGGTCAACTGACCAAAACGAGCAACACTGATACCGCCGCCACTGCTGCCGGCAATATTGCCGCTGATGGTGGAATTTGCGACTGTGAGCTGCCCACCGAGGTTCGAGATTCCGCCACCCGGCCCAACCACCGCCCGGCCGTTGCTGATGGTCAGGCTGTCCAGCACCACGGTCGTGGAGCTGGCGATGAGAAAGATCCGCCACTGAAAAACGTCTGCGCCGGCAACGGTCACACCCGTCCCGCCGTCTATCGTCAAACTTTTGTCGATGACCAGGCTGAAGCTGGTCAGCTCGACGGAAGTCACGCTTGGCGCGAACGTGATCGTGCTGCCGGCGCAGGCATCGACAATGACCTGGCGCAGAGAGCCCGGGCCACTGTCGTTGCCATTGGTCACGACAGGATCGGTCGTGCAATCAGCGAAGCTGAAGGTGTCGATGCCGATGTAGTCCGCATTGGAGCTTCCAATGCCACCGTCGGTCACGAAGTAGCGAAAAGCGATGCGCCCGCTGCCCGAGAGGGGTAGCCCGTTGGCGTTCGTCAGGCTGTATTCGCACCACGCAAAGGGATAGCCACCTGCGTTCGGTGCGCCGGCAGGAACAACGCAGGTACCTGGAGCCGCGCTCAGAGTCGGGTTGATGGTGCCCAGCAAGTTGGTGAAATCACCGACGCTCGCGCTGCTTCCGCCAGTATCGATGCCACCACTGCTGGAGCGGATCTCCAAACGGTCCGCGAAACCCGAGTTGGCGACCGCACGCGACCAGAAGCGCAGCTCGGCACCGCTGACAAAGTCCACGGGCGGACTGATCAACCAGGCACTGATGGTAGTCACGCCTCCGGCCAACAGGTAGTTGGCGGCGATGTAACCCGAACCGGCCTGTTGTGGAAAAACAGCAGAGTCGCCGTCGAACCAGTTGGGCTGAGACCCGACCGGTGTAGTGGTGTTGATGCAAGTCCAGCCGACTGGACAATCCAGCCCGGCATCGAAGCCCTCGGTGATCGCCGCGTTCGGCGCGAATATTGTCGCTTGAGTCGGCAAAGGCTCGACGGAGCGCGCGCCGGAGCGCGAAAGCGGCTGCGACCAGCCCGCAAGCGGCGCCACGTACAAGACCAGGCCAAGGACCATCAGCGGCCATCGCATAGGCAACCAATGACCCCTGGCGCCACCGCCAGACCGCAACTGCTCGAGCATCGGGATATCCTTTGATTGGTCTATTCAGGATCAGCGCTGGCTAACCCCCAAGAGCTTAGGCGCACCCCCCAATCGAATCCTGAGGACTGGATGATTTTTTTATGATGACGACGTTATCCGGGACATGATGCGCGGCCATGGGATTGTGGCTGTCCCGGATTGCGAGTCAGCGGATTCGGGCCGCATAAATCCGCAGTCTTGACAGACGGTTCGACTGTTCGACACGGTGCGCGTGTTCCACCGCCCGCACCCGTCGCCTGACACCGACAAGGGCGCGGTGGCGAGCATTCGCAAATGGCTGGATGAAAACGGAGTCACTCGATGAATAACGTCATGATCATCAATGGCCAGAAGGCCGTCGTCGCGTTCGACCCGGAACTCGGGATGTTCCGAGGCGAGTTCACCGGGCTTTCCGGTGGCGCCGACTTCTACGCTGAGGATGTGGCTGGACTGCAGCGAGAGGGCGCGATCTCCCTGCGCGTTTACCTGGACGCCTGCGCAAAGAATGGCATCGAGCCGCTGGCGAAGGCTTCTGGAGCGCTGAACCTGCGCGTTCCGCCCGAACTCCATCGTGCCGCGACGCTGGCCGCCAAGGCATCCGGCAAGAGCCTGAACCAGTGGGCAAGCGAAGTACTGGCGGAAGCGGCTCACGCCTGACCCCCGCGGCCGGCGTTACGCGGCCATGCGGCGCTGGCGACGGAAGGTGCTGCGCATCTTCATCGGCAGCATCGCCCCCAACTTTGCGCACGCCAGCCCGCCGCACAACGTCAACAAGCGGGCCACCAGCCAGACCGTCAGAACCATTCCCGGGCTGCCGACATTGCAGATCATGACCCGCGCTTTGACAATTGAAATTTCCGTCAGGCCGCGATGGCGCGACCGCACAGCTTGGATCGGTTTCAGTCGTCATCGACGCAGGCGTTGAGCGGCCACAGCGCCGAACGCAAGTCGGCGCTATGGAGGGATCGAGCCCCCGTTGGCTTCAGGGAACCTCTTGAAGCCGTAGCGAGCGGTTCGAGAGCAAGGCGCACGGCGCGCAGGAACCGCAGTGTACAAGTGAGTACATGAGGGTGAAGCGCGATTTCGAGCGGCATGCCGCGAGCCGCTGAACGCCGGACAACTCGTTGTCCGGCCGGAAAGCGAGCACCGCGCAACGCAGCAATCGGACCGCGCAGTAGGTTTCTAGAGGTTCCCTTCAATCTCCCGGCGCCACCACCGGCGCGAAGTTGGCGTGCACCAGCAACCAGCGGTTTTCTTGCTTGACGTAGACGCGCGTCGATTTCGCCATGTCGGGTTTGAATTCACCCTTGGCGTTCTTGGTCATCCCGGCGTAGTTGTAGGTCAGGATGGCGGTGTCTCCATAGACCTGCACTTTGGCATTCTGCATCTCGGAGACCATGCCCACGTCGCCGCTCTTGCTCTGGGCGTCGTAGAACTTGGCCGCCAGCGCCTTGCCATCGATGCGCGTCGGGAACACCGCGTTGAACTCGGTGTAGTCGTCGGCGACGTTCGCCCAGGCTTCGGTCGTCGGCTTCATGGCGTTTTCGGCGGCCCATTGGGCCTTGGCCAGCGCGATGATTTCGCCGGACACAGCGTCCTGAGCCCAAGCGCTGCTGATTGGAACCAGGGTCAGCGCCAGCGCCAGGGCGGCACCCAACAGGGGCGCGAGGAGTCGGTTTCGATTCGTGGTCATGTGCGTTCTCCGTGTTCGATGAGTATGCGCAGCGGATGCACTGCCGAGCGGCAGCGCATCTGCCGAGTGGCCGCGATCTACTTGAAGGTGATTTCGCGCAGGCGGTATTCGCCGGTGATTTCACGGAGGTCCGGGTAGGTCTTCACCTTCTCCTGCGTATTCTTTTCGTTGGCATCGCCCCAGGCTTCCATGAAGGCGTCGTTGCGTTCCTTGCTGGGCTCCAGATCGGCGGCGTTCTTGACTCGGGTGACCAGCACGACGTTGAAGTCGCCGCTCAGCGGCAATTCGCTGACATACACCGAGTAGCTCTCGATCTGTCCGAGCTTCTTCCTCGCTTCGTTGGAGGCCACCCAGGTGCCGCGGATGCCTTCCAGGTAGTAGTCGATCATGTTGGCATGTACGCGCACAGTAGACACACTCGACACCGAGGTGCTGTAGTCGTAGTCGACATAGGGTTTGAGCTGCGCATAGGCCGGCTGGGTCAGGCACATGGCAGTCAGTAGCGTGAGCGATGTACGGATTTTCATCGGGGTGTCCTCTCTGGGTGAAAAACAGTAAAAAGCAGGGGTTGAAAAACAGGATAGGCAGGCGCGCCGCCTTCTGATCTACGCGCCACAACCGGGCAGCGCCCGCACGCGCTGGGCTCAAGTCGGCTCAAAGACGGCTTCACCGGTTTCACCTATCCCTTTGACAGCGAGCAGGCCGGTGTGCGCGGCTCCTTCGCACTCACCGGCGTCGCTCGCGTTCGTGGTGCCTGACCAAAATCCGGAATCAGGAACAACCCAGCGCGTCCCGCACGGCAATCGCCTCGGCTTGCAGAGGAGCGGCAGCGTCGGGATTCAGCGAACCATTGTTGACGTTGTGGTCGATGGACAGGATGAACTGATCCATGTGATTGCAGGCCTGATTGAGATTGCCGTTCTCCAGGCTCCTGAGAATGTTGATGATCCTCTGCTGCATGCCATTGGCCTGGCCCTGGTTCAAGGCACCGCTGTCGACCAGTGCTTGCAACTGCAGATCGAGCCCGCCAAGTCGCTCCTCCGGCTGTTGCGTCAGCGGTGGAAAGTCGGGCGCTCCGGCACACGGAAAGTGGGCGCCGCAACAGGGCTCGGGCCTGCAGAAGCCCGTACACCCTGCAACCCGGCCCCTCTGATAAATGGGGCTGGAGGTGGCCTTGCAGAAGGTGATGTCCAGGACCGGCAAATCTCCATCAAGCCAATACTGACTGCCCGGGCTCGTCAGGGAATGCGTGCGATGCATGCCGGATTGGAAGTAGAAAATGTGTCCGAAGCCTGCTTCCGACCTGACGTAGATGGAATGCGCACCTGGATCCCCATCCAGATCCGAAGCGACGGCAAACACACTGGCAGGTCCCACCGATGTCCATCCGTTTTCGGATTGGCCCGAAGCGTCCGGACCGAAGGCTTTACAGGTCGCATCAGCACCGAACAGCCCCGCGCAGATGGCGTCGCCGGTACAGGGGGTGGCACCCGGCAGCGTTCTCGCGAGCTCGGGATTGACGCTGGCGACGGAAATCGGCGACGCAAGGGTCGTTCCATCGAGGGTGCAGTAGTAGCGCGGCTCACCGCTCGGCACGATCACACCAACCGGCGTGGTTGGCACGTTCCCGAGCGAGAAGTTGTCCGCAATTCGACAACGCTGCTCCGGCGTCATGACCTCTTCGGGAGATCGCGGGTCGGGCCGGTGGGGCGTCGCGAGCACATACAGACAACTGTTTGGAACCGCCGGCAACGGATGGACCGCGTGTGCGGCCTGAGCGATGAGGGCCCCCAGAAGAATCAGTTGGATGAAGCTTATCGTGCGCATGACGGTCCCCTTGTGTGAGTCCTGCCGGTTCAACAACTGCAAGTGCAAATGACTCTAATCCACCAGCCCCGATCGAGTCCTGAGGACCGGATGATTTTTTTATGATGACGGCTGCCGCGCTTTGCTATAGCTTTCGCCCTATGCACAGCACCCTGATCACGTCACCGCAGCACGCATCCTTCTACGTCAATGGCGTGCTCGTTGAATCCGATGCCTTGCGCCTCAGCAGTTCGAAGGGCTCACGGCGGATCGAACCCAAGGTCATGGCGCTGCTGGTCGCACTTGCTGAGCGTCCCGGCCAGCTCTGGACACGCGCCGAACTCGGCGCGCGCCTCTGGCCCGGTGGCGCTGGCAGTGATGAGACTCTGACCCGGCTCGTCTACCTGTTGCGCGCGGCACTGAGGAAGATCGCGGCGGACGCTGATGCGGTCCGGACCCTGCCAACACTCGGCTACCGACTGGATGCGGAAGTCTGGGCGGCCGAGCAGAAGGCGGAAGCTGCGCGGTCCCGGACCGCACCCTTGCCGGCGTTTTCGGTTGCCGTGCTGCCCGTTGTCGACGTGTCCGATCGCGGGACGGGACGACTCCTTGCCGACGGGCTGACCCGCGACCTGACGATGCTGCTGTCGCGGACGCCGCACTTCCGCGTGGCGCCGCACAGCTCCGCGGCGCGTTTCGCGGCCAACGCTTCGGATACGGATCTGGCGCAGATTGGGGAGGCATTGCACTCGCGCTATCTGGTGTCCGCGACGCTCGCACTTTCTGAAGACACATTGTGCATTCGGGTCGAACTCAGTGACGCCGCCGAGGGCGTGCTGTTGTGGGCGGAGAAGTACCAGACCGCCGTGAGCGAGTTCTACTCGGTTCAGGAAGACGTGGTGTGCAGCATCACGACGGCCATCGCCGCCAAGGTGAACATCACGCAACCGCTGCGCGCGCGCCGTACCGGACGCTTCAATCTTTCCGCCTATGAACGGGTCCAGGCGGCAGAGGCGCTGCGCCTGAACTACGGCCGCGACAGCGCGCAGCAGATCGTCGCAAAGCTGCAGGAGGCGCTGAGCATCGAGCCCGATGACCCGGTCACCCGAGCCGCACTCGCCGTGCAGCTGAGCCAGAATGTCGTCAGCCAATGGGCCGAGGATCCCGTAGCGACGAAGGCGCAGGCTGACGCTCTGATCGCCGAAGCCTTGGCGGCCGCGCCGAACGCGCCCGAAGTGCGCGCGTCCGCCGGCATCGTGGCGACGATGTTCCATCGGCCCGACGAGGCGATCACCCATCTGGAGATCGCCACGGCGCGCAACCCGAATGACGCGCATGCGCTGGCGGTGCTCGGCTGGCAGCACTGCCTGCGTCATTCCGATCCGGGCGGCATCGGCTTGATCGAAACGGCCGAGGCACGCGCCCCGCACCACCCCCGCTTCGGCCTGTGGGCCACGTACCGCGCCACCGGACATCTGTTCATGCTCAACCATGCCGAGGGTCTGCGCGGTGGCCGGCAGGCGGTAGAGCGCACGCCCAATTATTATCAACCTCATTTGACCTGCGCCTGGGCGCACACGGGCCTCGGAGACCTGGATGCCGCAAGGCAGGACATCCAGCGGGCGCAGCGGCTGGAACCGGTCGAGATTCTGGAAAGATTCGTCGTCGAGATGCGTCTGTGGGCATCGAACTCACCCAACAAGACAGCGTGCTGGAAGGTGTTGGAGACGCTGCGCGGGTTACGGGATTGAACGCGCGCATGTCGAGCGGCGACGCCTGCCAACCAACGAGCCGTGGTCGGCCCTTGGCTATCTTGAACTTTCAATTGACGATCTGCGCCGGGCGCATCGCCACGTTGTCGCTGCTCCTGGCGGGCGCCGTCGGATCCGCTGCAGCCCATTCCCAGCCCTCTGATCAGGTCGACGACGAGGCACTGCGGACACTCGAGTCGATCACCGTCACGGCCCAGCGCAGAGACGAGGAAATCCAGGACGTCCCGGTCGCGGTGACCGCATTGGATGAGGCCTTTCTGATCCGCCACGACGTGCAGTCCATCGAGGACCTGAGCGCTTTCGTCCCGAACCTGTACACCACCAACAGCGTGAACTATGGCGCGGCACCGATCTCGATCCGGGGCATCGGTGGTGCCAACGGTGGTGGCAATTTTTTCAACGACGAGCCGGTTGCCGTCTACCTGGACGAGATGTATATCGGCCGCCTGAGCTTCTCGACCAGCGACCTGGTCGACATCGAATCGATTCAGGTACTGCGCGGACCGCAAGGCAGCCTGTTCGGTCGCAATGCCACCGCAGGCGCGCTGCTGGTGCAACCCGCGCGTCCCACCGCCGAGCCAGAAGGCTACGTTCGATTGCGCTTTGCCGAGCACGGCGAACGACGGCTGCTCGCTGCCCTGTCAGGCCCTCTGAGCGACAGCTTGCTGGGTCGTGTCGCCATCGGCCATACCGATGTGGACGGCTGGGGCAAGAACAGCTTCAACGGTGAGGATGTGAATGGCAGGAAGGACGAAACCGTCCGGCTCTCGCTGGCCTGGCGACCTTCGACCGAGCTCAGCACCGAACTGATGCTGGAGCGCAGCAACCAGCAGGCAAATCCCGCCACCATCAACGTGGCACCGGTGGCTCCGGGCCAGCCCTCCTCGCCGTTCATTCGACGCGATGGCCTCGACCGGGCGCTGGCCAACGACAAATTCGCTTTCGACGACCCCAGCGACAACGAAACCGACGCCACCAATGCGGTTTTCAAACTGAATTGGGACCTCGGCGCCGCGACGCTGGCCGCCATCACCGGATTTCGCGACTACGCACTGCGCGGCAGGCAGGACTCGGACAGCACGCCCTTCACCCTGTTCAACAACAGCGCCGCCATCGGTTCCAGACAGCTCTCCCAGGAGCTACGGCTGTCCAGCACCGCGGGTGCTCCCTTCCTTTGGACGGTGGGCGCTTACTACTACAGCGAAGACACCGATGTGGTCTTTGATATCAACAACTTCCAGGGGCTGTTCGGGGCGGGTACCGCGGCCAGCTTCGACGCCCGCCAGCGGCTCGATTCCTGGGCCGCATTTGCTGATGCCAGCTACGCCTTCAGCGACCGGCTCTCGCTCACGCTTGGCGGTCGTTTCAGCAACGAGGAGAAGCGTTTTGCCAACAAGCAGACCGTGGCGACCATCCGCGAAAGCGCGCTGCCCATCGACCTGGGCCCTTTTCCGGCCGGCTCTCGCATTCCCGGCGGTACGCTTTTCGCCGATCCGCCGGTTTTTTCCAGTAGCGCAGAATTCCACAACTTTTCACCACGCGCCGTTCTCGAGTACCAACTCCGGCCGAACCTGCTCACCTACGCCAGCTACACCGAAGGATTCAAGAGTGGCGGCTTCAATTCGTTTGGCCTGAGTCCGGCCTTCGACGACGAGCAAGTCCAGGCCTTCGAACTCGGGCTCAAGAGTGAGCTGCTGCAAAGGCGGCTGCGCTTGAATGCCGCCGGATTTACCTATGACTACAGCAACCTTCAGGTGCGCCTTCCAGTACCGACGGGCGGCGTCACCATCGACAATGCCGGCGCGGCCAAGGCCTGGGGGCTGGATTTCGAGGCAAGTCTGCTGGTCACTGACCGGCTGCGCCTGGATGGCAATATTGCCTTTCTGAACACCGAGCTGGTGCGATTCGATACGCAACAAGTGCCGGAAGACCTGATGTTCCTGCTCGGCGCGCCGATTCCGCTGGAGTCGGTGAGTGCAGCGGGCAATGTGCTGACTCGGGCACCGGAGCTATCGTTCTTCGCCAGTGTGCAATACGCCCTTGAGCTGGGGAAGGACTTCGAGGGACTGCTCGAACTGGCCTATCGCTACCAGGACGAGGTGTACTTCCTCGAGACCAATCAGGGCCGCAACACCTTCAAGGGCGATAGTGCGAACCGACTGGACCTGCGCTTTGCCGTCCATCCGTATCGCGCCACCTGGGATGCGGCGCTATACGTCAACAACTTGACCGACGATCGCAGCATTACGCAGGTCACCGCGCTTGGCTCCTATCCCAATGCCGCCATCAGCCCGCCGCGGCAGTACGGGGTCGAGTTCAGCTATCGCTGGCAATGAGCCGCGAAGGAAGGCGGATGCTATCCATGAACCCATCCGTCAAGTTGTTGATTCCAAGAACAGCTCACGACGTTGCGCTCTTCGCCCCAAACGGGGCAGCACAACTTAGCCTGGGGCAACGCCCCAGGTAAGAAGCGGATTGGATCCCGAGCCCTGAAGGGGCACCCAATGTCCGCACGTGCGGCGAGCCGACACGACTGTGTAGCCAGCGCGCGCTGAACCTCGCCGCCAGTTCGGCAGCCGACCATGGTTCGCCCCTTCAGGGCTCTGGCTTCGGGGCTCGATAACCTGGGGCGTTGCCCCAGGCTAACGTGTACTGCCCTTTCAGGGCGGAAGAGCAACAGCAGAACGCAGCTGGATCGCCGCGGTCGCTGGGCTCCCTCGCGATGACGAAGGTTCAAGGCCCGTGTGCATTTACAGGCCCGAGAACGCGCCTCGCGATGACGAAGGTTCAAGTCCAGTGTGCATTTCGGGACCCGAAAAGCCGCCTCGCGATGACGATGGTTCGTGGCCCGAGCGCAGACTCGGGCCACCCTTCTCCGTGCGACTCAGCGCAGGTCCACCGCCTCCACCACCCAGCCCCGAGCGCGTTCGCTGGCCGTCCAGCTGAGTTGCGGGTCGCCGCTGATGGTCTGCCAGGCGCCCAACCGGAGCCGGCCGCTGCCGTCGCGCTGCGCCAACGCGTACTGGATCTGGCCAGCGTGGACACGGGCGTAGATGCGGGCGGCATGGCCGTTGCCGTCGTCGAGTACGAACAGGATCCGCCCGACTTCGTCGAGTTGGCTCTGCAGGCCAGTCGTCGCCAGCACGTAGCTGCCGCTCGGCGCGGTCACCAGTGGGGCCTCGAAGCCGTCGACCAGCAACTGGTCGAACAGGCTGACCACGGTGGCGCTGTTGTTGGCCAGGTTCGGATCCTGCACCCGGCCGTCGGCCGGTAGAGTCACGCTGGCGCTGTTGACGATCTGCGGCGGGCTGCCGGCGACGTTGCCGTAATAGCTGTAGTTGAGCAGGCCGCCGACCGGGAAGTTTGGAATGGCTTCGTCCAGGTCGCCGCTGCCGTTGTTCTGCGGGCAGCTCACACCGCCGCTGGAGTCGCAGGTCCACAGCACGTCGACCAGGCCGGCGGGCACCGCGTCGCTGAGCAGCAGATCCACCGCGGTGTCCTCGCCCAGATTGCGCAGGGTGACCGTGTAGACCAGCAGATCGCCGTCCAGATAGGTGCCGACGACCGCGGTCTTGGTCACTTGCATATCGGCCAGCGCGAACACCAGCGTTTGCGCGTTGCCGGGGCCGCTGCTGGTCGAGGCCAGATGATCGCCATCGTCGGGTGCGTAGCTGGCGCTGACCAACGCCGGGCCGAGTGTGCCGAACTGCAGATCGCAGGCCGGTGTGGCGGTCGGTAGCGTTATCTGGCAGCTGTTGCCGGCCGTACTCAAGGTCACCGTCCCGCTCGGTGTCCCACCGCCGGGCGCTTCCACGTCGAGGACGAAGCCAAAGCTGATCGGCTGATTGACCCGACTGTTCGCCGGGCCGCTGACGCTGATCACCGTGCTGGCCGGATCGACCTGATGGTCCTCGGTCCCGCTGCTGGCCGCAAAAGCGCTGCTTGCGGGCGTGTAGCTGGCGGTCAACAGCTTGGCGCCGGCTGTGCTGCTGGTCAGCTCGCAGCTGCCACTGCTGGCGGGTACCGTGCCCGGGCTCAGACTGATCGGACCGCAGCTGTCGGTGCCATCGCTGACCATGACCGTGCCCAGCGGTGACAAGGACTGCGCACTGACGCTCACGTTCACCGTGTAGGGCTGGCCGACCAGGCTCGGGTCGGGCAGATTGCTGGTGATGGTCGTTGTGGTCGGCTGCTGGTCGTCATCCTCGATGGTGCCGGTGCCGCTCAGACTGCTCGGCGTGGCGTTGATCACATCGGTGATATTGAGGCTGAAGCTCTCGTCGCCCTCGAAGTTGGTGTCGCCATTGATCAGCACTGTCACCGTGGCGGACGTCTGCCCGGCCGGGATCGTGACCACTGCCGGCGCAAGCGGAACATAGTCGTTGTCGGCAACCGTGGCCGTGCCGTCGGCGGTAGCGCGGCTGAAGCTGACATCGCGGCCGGAGACGGGCGTGAGGGTGATCACGAAGTCCATCGGCGTGGTGCCGGCATTGCCTTCCGGCTGGCTGGGATTGTTGATCGACAGCAACGGCAGCGGGTCGTCGTCGATGATGGTGCCGGTGGCCACAGCCGCGCCCAGCGTGACATCGCCGACTGCAGTCAGGCCCGACAGGGTCAGCGTGAAGCTCTCATCGTCTTCATTCAGCGCGTCATTGATGATGTTGACGTTGACG
>JBGTIE010000346.1:0-7150 GCA_041745855.1 Lysobacterales bacterium
CCCGGCGCCGACAGCGACCTGCGGCCGCCGCCGGTCAGTGGGACGCCGATCACGCAGGACGACCCGGATCCGCTGCAGTCCAGCGGACTGGCCGAGATGCTCGCGGCCAGTCGCTATTCCCCGGATCTGGGCGCGCACGAACAGCTGCGTTCGGAGTTCGGTCCACCGACCCTGACCGCGCAGATCAATGCCTGGTTACGCGGCGCGGAGCGGGCTGTCGCCGAGTTGCGGCTGCTTACGCCCAGTGGCAACTCGGCGGTCGAGTTGTATCGCTGGGTGCTCGAGTTGGCCCCGGACAACGAGGCGGCGCGGACTGGTCTTGCGGGGGTGGTAGATCGCTATATCGATCTGGCCAGCACGGCACGCAATGAGCAGCGGCTGGAGGATGCGCGCTCGCTGCTCGAGCGGGCCCGGCAGGTAGCCGACCTGCATCCGCAGCCGGTGCCGCTGCAACAGCGTGTCGGCGAGGTGGAGGTGGGCTGGGTCGGTGCGCTGATCGGTCGGGCCGAACAGGCACTTTCGCGGTGGGATCGCAGTAGCGCGCTGGCGGCACTGGACGAGGCCGCGCAACTGGCCGCGGCCGATCCACGCATCGCCACCCTGCGCAGTCAGGCCGAGGCGTTTGCGCGGCCGGGATATCGCTTTCAGGATTTGACCGGCGACGGCGGCCGCGCGCCGCAGATGGTCGTGGTGGCTCCAGAACGGGTCGAGTTGAAGGGTGCCAGCGCTAGCCGGACAGCCAACCTTTCCAAGCCCTTTGCAGTCAGCCAGACCGAGATCACGCGCGGCCAGTTTGCCCGCTTCGTTCAGGCCAGCGGGCGCCAGACCGGTGGCAATTGTCGGAACAAGGAGGGCACCGGTTTCTTCGGTGCCACCAAAACCAGCCGCGACTGGCGCAATCCGGACATCAGTCAGAGCGATGATCATCCGGTGGTCTGCATCGACTTCAACGACGCCCAGGCCTACGTGCGCTGGCTGAGCCAGGAAACCGGTCACGTGTACCGTCTGCTGAGCGAAGTGGAGTGGCAGGCGCTTGCCGCCAACGTGCCGGCCGACGGCCTTTGCAGGGTGGCCAATCTGGCCGATCGCAGCGAGGGTGGCCGCGGTGCATTCGGCTGTGACGACGGCTTCAAGGGTACCGCGCCCGTGGCGCGGCTGGCCGCCATCAATGGCCTGCATGATCTGGACGGCAATGTCCGGGAGTGGGTCGAGGATTGCGCCAATGCCAGTCATGCCGGCCACCCGGGAACCCAGGCGGCGAGGCTGAGCGGGGCCTGCTCGGAACGGATGGTGATGGGGCGCGCCTGGCACAGCGAGAAGGACGAAGCCAGCGTGATCCAGCGCAAGGCCTTCAAGGCCGATGTGCGCAGCAACACGATCGGTTTCCGGGTCGCGATGAACCTGCCGGAAGGCCCGGCTGGCTAACAGATTGCGTATCGTCATTGGTGCTCGGGAATGGAGAGGGCAAGCAGATGCTGAAGCGGTGACGACCGCCGCACGATGCGCTACCTTCCACCCCCTGCTTTGAAGCATCATGCACAGCCAAGGACCGCGCGGCCACGGTCGCCGCGCCAGGAGAATACGGATGAAGTTGCTCTTTCCCAATGGCGAACACGCCCCTGTCGATCTGGAAACCGGACGCGTGTTGCTTGGCAGCAGCCCCGATTGCAAGATCGTGCTGCCGGCGCCCGGAATCGCGATTCACCACTGCGAGTTCCACGTTGCAGACGAGAACGTTCGCTTGCAGCCCAGTCACCCGGAGAATGTCGTAACGATCAACGGCAAGGCCTTGACTGAGCCGGTCCAGGTGCGTCCGGGCGACCTGCTGACCTTTGCCGAAGTCCGTTGCCGGGCAGTGGCGGTGGAGAAGAGTGCGCCGGCGGTACGGCGCGAGGTCGAGGCGGATGACGATGGCGCGACCAAGGTCCGCATGGCTCTGCCGAAGTTCGTCCTGCGTGGCGTCAGCGGCGAGACCTTCGGTCGCATCTTCCCGGTTGGCCAGACCATCGTCGCCGGTCGCCAGAGCGAATGCGAAATCCATATTCCCAGCGACGGCATCTCACGCCGGCACGCCGAACTCAAGCTCACCGCCGACGGCGTCATGGTCGAGGACCTGGGCTCGGCCAACGGCACCTACATCAATGACCGCCGGATCAACCGCGAACTGCTCCGGCCGGGGGACGAATTGCGCTTCGATACGGTGCGCTTCCTGCTCCTGGCGCCGGGCCAGCAACATACGGAACGGCCCGGCACGGGCGCCTCAGGCAATGCAGCAACGGTCAAGATAGCCGAACGCTCAGGCGGGCGTTCACCGCTGGTGCTGGGCACGATCGTCGTCGCGTTGATCGCCGTGATCCTGCTGGGGCTCAAGCTGGGTGGGGTGTTCTGACTCGGGACGCAGGCAAGTCTGTTTGAAGAGCTAAAGGCATTCAACACAAAGGACACAAAGGACACAAAGTAGAGCAAAGAGCAAAAAGATGAGTAGGAGGCGCAAGTCGTCCCGGGGTCGGTGCGCTTATTCGCGCATTAAACGCCGGCGACCTTGATCGCCGGCTCTCGTCAACGCCGAATTCTCTGCCCCAAGGAGCTCACCTCGGGGTCGGGGTCGGAATCGGTATCGGAATCGATCTTTGGCCAGCGTATCCGACTGCCTCCCCGTGAACCTTGTCGCCACGCCGCCGCTGCGTTGTCAGCATCGCCACGATCTGGTCGAGTGCGGCCGAACTCCTTGACGACGTTGTTGATGCCTGCCCGGAACACCGCTGGTCGTGTGGCCAAACCCCATGTGACTCTCAATTCCGATTCCGATTCCGATTCCGATTCCGATTCCGATTCCGACCCCGGCCCCGATTCCCGGCTTCACATCGCTGCATCAGTTCGAATCGCGCCCTCCTGTCTCCGCCTTTGCTTCTCTTCGCTTTTGCTTTCCTTTGTGTCCTTTGTGTTGAATGCTCTTTGCCACTCCAGTTCACGCCCGGCCTCTCATGCCACGATTCGCATCGACAGATCGATTGCGCGAACGTGTTTGGTCAGCGCGCCGATCGAGATGTAGTCCACGCCCAGTTCCAGCAGTTCCGCCAGCCTCGTCTCGTCGACGTTGCCGGAGATTTCCAGCTCGATGCGGCCGCGGGCCAGTTGCACGGCCCGGATCAGGTCCGGTCTGTCGAACTCGTCCAGCATCGCGCGGTCGGCGCCGGCTTCCAGGGCTTGCAGTAGTTCGTCGATGGTCTCGACTTCGACCTCCACCAGCATGCCGGGCGCCAGTTGGCGCGCCCGCGCCACGGCTTGCGCGATGTTGCCGGCCGCCGCGATGTGGTTTTCCTTGATCAGGATCCCGTCATGCAGGCCGATCCGGTGGTTCATGCAGCCGCCGACCGCGACTGCGTACTTCTGTGCCAGCCGCAATCCCGGCAGGGTCTTGCGGGTGTCCAGCAGGCGGGTGGCCGAGCCGCCCGCCAACTCAGCGTAGCGACGTGACAGCGTGGCAGTCCCGGACAGGGTCTGCAGGAAGTTCAACGCGCAACGCTCGCCGCTGAGCAGGGCGCGCAGCGGGCCTTCGATCCGCACCAGGGTAGCGCCGGCGGCCAGCGCAGCGCCGTCGGCATGCAGCCACTGTAGCTGCACACGGGGATCAAGCTGCAGGAAACTCTGCTCGGCCCAGCCGCTGCCGCACAGGATCATCGGCTCTCGGCAGATGATCTGCGCCGCGCCCCAGGCTTTCGCGTCGATGAGCAGGGCGGTCAGGTCCTCACCCGCGCCGTCTTCGAGCAGCGCGTTGGCGACCTGCTCGGCGATCAGGGCGGCTGGGGGCAGCGCGGGCCTGGGGTGGTGCTCAGGCTGGCTCGGCGCCACCTTCAGCCTCGGGGGCGGGAACGGAGTTCTTCAGTCGCTCGACAATGGCATCCAGCGCGCGGTCGAATAGCGGCACGTCCTCCAGAATCATGGCCCGCCCCTGGCGCAGCTCGTGCGCCAGTCCAAGTACGGTCTTGTCCGCGACCTTCAGACCCTTCCGGTTCACAAACAGGTACTTGGCACTGATCGGACTGATCCACGAGAGCTTGGCCCGCTCGACCTTGTCGTCGCTGGTGCGGAACTCGACCCAGGTGCCGACCTTGATCTCACGCGCGGCACGATAGTGCTCGTCCTCGATCAGTTCGGTCTCGACCTGATCGTGGGGCTCTTCCTTGTCGGCCTGACGCGCGATCTCCTCGACGAAGCTCTCTTCCCTGGAGGCCGCGGGCGTCGCCTTCTCCTCGATCACCAGCACGTCGCTCGCGCCTTCGGCTGGCGCTTGCACGCTGCTGCCGTCGGCGCTGGCCTGGGTCGACGCAGTGGTTGCCCGGGCGCTGTCGTCCCCGCTGTCGGCCGCCACATTGGTTTTCTGCAACAGGCTCGATGTATCGGCCGCCGGATCGAGCTGCAGGTTGAAGAAGTGGCGCAATTCGGCGAGCAACTGATCGATATCGTGCTCGTGGTAAGCGACCATGCTCAGGCCCTGGCGGAGGGCTTTTTCGAGTTCTGGAATCAGCGCGCGCAGGCGGTTGCGCTCGGCGTCGAAGCGCTTGGCCTCGGCACTCCAGACCAGCTCATCGGCGATGCGCAGGGACGTGCGCCATTGATGCGAGTTCTCACCCTGACGCAGAATCGTCAGGACGATGACGTTGGCCCACGGCCGCGTCAGCAGATTGCGGATGACCTCGGGCAGCGCCTTGTCTTCGATCCGCTGCAGGATCTCCTTGGCGGCATTCTTGCGCGCGGCCTGCAGCTTTTCCTTACCCTTGGTCGTTTCGGCGGTGCGCTGCTCGGCGACCTCGGCGCGCTTCTGGTGACCCTGGTTGAAGTTCTGCAGGTTGTCCAGCATGCGCTGGAAAATGCCGACGTCCTCGTCAAAGTCCTTCAACAGGGCTTCGACCACTTCACGGATCTTGCCGAAGATTCGGCCGTCACGATCGGCTTCCTCACTCCAGCCCAGACCCAGTTTGGCCAACTCGTCCAGCAACAGCCGGGCGGCATGATCTGGCCGGGCGAACATCTCCTTGTCGAGAATCGCGGCCTTCAGGTACGGGATCTGCAGCCGGGCCAGGATCGCCTGCACCTGCGAGGGCAGGTTGCGGTCCTGCAGGATGAACTCGAACAGCATCCCGACCAGGTCGATGGTGTCCTCGTCGGCCGCGGCCATGCGGTGACCGTCAGTCTTGGTGCCCAGGTGCGCCAGCTTCTCGGTGATCTCCTGCTTCAGTTCGGCCAGTGGAATGACCGGGGCCTGGGCTGCTCCACCGAGATAGCTCATGCCGCCGGGATTGGCCGTGTGGCCCTGCGCCTGCAATACCGACAGCGCGTTAAGCAGATCGGAGGTGGCAAAGGACGGTCCGCTCGGCTGGCTGGGGCCGTAGAGTTCCTGACGGCGGGCCGTAAGCAGGCCACGCAGCGTGTTGAGGATCTCGAACTGGATCGCCATTTCCGGATTGAAACCACCGCCGGAATAGGACGGCGCGTAGTTCCCGCCAGGCAGCGCACCGCCCGCTGGCGGGGGCATCTGGCCCGGAAATTCGGGTTCGATCGCGCCTTGCGAGTAACCGCTCGGTGCGCCGGTGCTGCCGCCCGGTCGCGCGCCCGCGCTGACCTGATGCTTGAGTTGCGGCAATATGCCGGCCTCGATCAGCTTCAGGTTAAGCTCGTCATAGAGCGCATCGAGGCTACTCAGCGCGTGCTTCTCGAAAAGCTTCAGGATCAACAGCTTGACGTTGATCTCGGATTGCAGTGTGGCGATCGTGCGGCGAAAGGCCTCACATACCGACGCGGGCCCCAGAGGGTTGTTGTCGGTGTCGATCTTGCTGCCACCAAACAGTACCGAAAGGCGCTGCTGCAAGGCATAGAGCGGCCGGGCCAGACGGTTGTCGGCTTTGCCGACCATCGCATCGATGGCCAGATCTTCTTCCAGTTCCTCGTCGGCAACCAGCGAGAGCCCGTCCTTCGCGGCCGCACTGGCCTTGGGCTTGCTGATCTCGGCGCCGGAACTGATGGCCGAGGCCAGGTCGACAGCAATCTTGCCGAACTCTTCCTGGAACGTCCGTTCCATCACCGGGCGCTTCTTGCGCACCTCGCGCATGCCCTCGAACAGGTCGGACTGGCGGGTCGAATTCTCGGCCTTCTCGGCCATGTCGAAAAGCGCGTCGTCCACCTTCTCGAACATCGCACCGAGGCCGTCGCCGAGCCGCTTCTGGGCGATCTTGCGGCAGGTCCGGATGAGCTCACCACCGCGCTCGGTGGAGTTGCCGCTACCGCCTTGCCCGCGCCCGTGCAGGTCCACCACCTTGCCCGGCGGATCGTTGCCCTGCTGGCTCATGTAGGGTTTCCCCACGGTATCGCATCCCCGCGGACATAGTTATGTCGAAGCATAGCGAAAGTTGAGTGATCAACTCTGCGTTTTATCGCACATAAATGACAATTTGCGGCGAATGCCTTCAAGCCAGATCCTCGACCTGTGCTCCGGCGATCGCTTCATCGGCAAGCATCACCGGGATGCCGTCGTCGATACGGTAGATTCGTTGGCCGTCCACCGTGATCAGTGCCTCCTGCAGGGGCTCGCTCTGGATCTGGCCGTCGATGCGTTTGACCGCTCCGGCGCCGATGGCCTGGTTGACCTTTTCCAGTGCGCTGCTGTCAAGCATGCGCAGAGCCACTCGGCTGGTGGGGCAGCAGAGGATGTCCAACAGACGGCTGTCGATAGGCATGCGTGCACGTAGAAGTAGAAACCCCGGCTAAAATAGCCGCTTTGAGCGGGGGACGCCACGTTGACGAATCACACTGGCATGCCGGAGTCGCCCGACGCGAGTCCGCCGCGGGTCGCAGTGGTCATGGGATCGAGCACTGATTGGGAGACTCTGAGCGGCGCCGTGCGGATCCTGGAGCAGTTCTGTATCACTCATGAGGTACGGGTGGTGTCCGCTCACCGCACCCCCGATCTGCTCTACAGCTACGCCGAAGAGGCGGTCGGGCGCGGTCTGCAGCTGATCATCGCCGGCGCCGGTGGCGCGGCCCATCTTCCCGGCATGCTGGCGGCCAAGACACGCTTGCCGGTGTTCGGCGTGCCCGTGCGCTCGCGCATGCTGGCCGGCGTCGACTCGTTGCTGTCCATCGTGCAGATGCC
>JBGTIE010000347.1:0-29177 GCA_041745855.1 Lysobacterales bacterium
GCGCCGATGGCCTCGGAGACGCCGACTTGCCGCCGCCGCGGCACCCCATGCAGTCGATGGCGGCCGCCCAGGCAATTATCGACCTGGCGCGCAAGCACGCCGGCCGACTGGAGATCCTGGCGCTGGGACCATTGACCAATCTCGCCCTGGCGCTGCGGCTGGAGCCGGCGCTGCCGGACATGGTTGCTGGTTTGACGGTCATGGGCGGCGCGCTCGACGGTGTCGGCAACCTCACCGCGCAGGCGGAATTCAATTTCGCCTTCGATCCGGAGGCGGCAGAGATCGTCCTGCGGGACTGGAATCAATTGCTGCTGGTCGACTGGGCGATGACGCTGGCGCTGGCGCCCGCGGTGGAGTCGGTGGAGCGGTTGCTGCAGGCCGACACGGCCAGGGCGCGCCTGATGCATCGCATCACGCGCCAGGTTCGCGGCTACCTGGACCAGCGCGGCGCCGATCGATGGGCCCTGGCCGATCCGCTCGCCGCCCATGTACTGCTTGATGGCCGGCAGTGGCCCAGGCAGCAACATGCGGTGCGGGTGCTGCTCGACCAGGGACCGGCGCGCGGTGCCAGCCGTATCGAAGCCTACCAGCCGGGGAGGGCGAGCGTCTGGCTGCCTGATCTGAGTCAGGAGGATTATCTGGGGGCGTTGGCGGGGGCGTTGGGTCTTTAGGGCTGAGGGCTGAGGGGTCGGGAAGAGCCAGGAGCAGTCGGGAGTTGGGAGTCGGGAGTCGGGAGTCGGGAGTAAGGGCAAGAGCCAAAGCCGAAGCAACAGCCCAGTTCGAGCTTCGATTGATGCCCTCCGCCGCGCCATGGCGGTAGTAGCAACGAGCTACATCAACAGCATGAGCTGACCGCTCCACGCTGCGCACTCCCGACTCCCAACTCCCAACTCCCGACTTGAGGGGCGGGGAAGGCGACGTCACATCACATCGAGACTGCCATCGCAGACTTTGCATTTCAACCAGCGCTCTTGCTATCATTACCGGCTCTCACTTTCAGGTCACGCCCCGATGAAGGCCGACATCCATCCCACTTATCGCGAGGTCGTGTTTCAGGACGTGACCAGCGACTTCGCCATCCTGACCCGCTCTACCAAGGGCAGCAAGGAAACCATCACCTGGACCGACGGCAAGGAATATCCGCTGATCAAGATCGAGGTGTCGAGCAAGTCGCATCCGTTCTACACCGGCCAGCACAAGGTTTCCGATACCGGCGGTCGTATCGACAAGTTCCGTCGTCGCTTCGGCGCAAAGTAAGCTTTCGAGGCAATGCCGCGGCGCCTGCGTTTACGCGGCGCAACGCGAAAAGGATGCCCGGCCTCAGGCCGGGCATTTTTTTGCCCGTAGGGCGGCGTCGATGGGGATGCCGCCCGCTGCACGGTGGTCACACGGACGGGTGCGATTCAAATCTGGCGAAGTGATGGGGACCAGTGCTGTGAAGTCGGGGTCGGAATCGGAATCGGAATCGGTTTTGGAGGCGACGGAACGGGTTTAGATCTCGAACGACTAGCCGTGTCCGGGCAGACTTCGAGTACGTCGTCAAGCGTACCGCCGCCGTACTGGGGCGGCGTGGCTACACGGTTCGCGCGGCAGATGCTGGTTGCACGGGCAAACGGATCGATTCCGATACCGATTCCGACCCCGACCCCGACGGATCTCGACCTGGCTGATCGCGAAGAGGCGGCGTCTGGGTTCGGCGTCACATGGTGAACCTCGGCGTTGACGGGAGCCGCTTTTGCATCAGTTTGAATCGCACCTTGCTGCCACAATTGTCGACGGAGTGCGCGGGGCCCTGTGGCATAATCCAGCGTCTGCCCGGTGCATGCCTCACGACGCGTTTTCGGACCGCTTGGTCCGGACGCCTGCGCCGGCCCTTGAGCCATGGAGCAGGAGAGCAACATGTCGAGCCATCTGACCTTGAACGACCCGGGCAACGGACGCGCGGTCGAACTTCCGATAGTCACCGGCAGCCTGGGCGATCCGGCGCTGGACATCGGCAAGCTCAACCGCGATCTGGGTTATTTCACCTTCGATCCGGGCTTTGTCTCGACCTGCTCCACCAAGAGCGCGATCACCTTCATCGACGGCGACGAGGGTGTGCTGCTCTATCGGGGCTACCCGATCGAACAGCTGTCGGAGCAGTCCAGTTTTCTCGAAGTGGCCTACCTGCTCATCAACGGCGAGTTGCCCAACGCCGCCGAGTTCAGTGAGTTTCAGCACCACGTCACCAACCATACGATGATTCATGAGGCGCTCAAGACCTTCATGAACGGCTTCCACTACAACGCCCATCCGATGGCGATGTTGTGTGGCATGGTCGGTTCGCTGGCGGCCTTCTATCACGACTCGCTCGACCCGGACAATCCGCAGCACCGGCTGGTCACGGCGATCCGCCTGATCGCCAAGATGCCGACCATCGCGGCGGCCTGCTACAAGCACATGGTCGGGCAGCCGGCGGTATACCCGAAGAACCGGCTCGATTACTGCTCGCGCTTCCTGGACATGATGTTCAGCGTGCCGGCGGAGGACTACGAGGTAGATCCCATCGCAGCCAAGGCGCTGGATCTGCTGTTCATCCTGCATGCCGATCACGAGCAGAACGCTTCCACCTCGACGGTGCGTCTGGTCGGTTCAACCGGCGCCAATCCGATCGCCTGCATCGCTGCCGGTGTGGCCGCGCTGTGGGGGCCCGCGCATGGCGGTGCGAACGAGGCGGTGCTGGAGATGCTCACCGACATCGGCACCAAGGACCAGGTCGCCAAGGCGGTCATGCGGGCCAAGGACAAGGACGACAGCTTCCGCCTGATGGGCTTTGGCCACCGGGTCTACAAGAACTTCGACCCGCGGGCGCGGATCATCCGCAAGATGACCCACGAGGTGCTCGATCGCCTGGGTATCCACGACCCCTTGCTGGAAGTGGCGATGGCGCTGGAGGACGTGGCGTTGAAGGACGACTATTTCGTCGAGCGCAAGCTCTATCCGAACGTCGATTTCTATTCCGGCATCATCTACAAGGCGTTGAATATTCCGGTCGAGATGTTCACCGTGATGTTCGCCTTGGGTCGCACCGCCGGTTGGATCGCCCACTGGCTGGAACAGAATGCCGAAGGCAGCGTCAAGATTGGCCGGCCGCGTCAGATTTACACCGGCGCGGTAGAGCGCAATTACGTGCCTATCGCGAAACGTTGAGCATCGGCCAGGGCAGTCCGCCGAGGTAGAGCGGTCTGCCCTGCCATCCCGAGGGGAAACAGATCAGGCGCAGGCCCATACTCGGCAGATCGTGCTCGATGGTGCTGCAGCGCTGACCGTCATCGCTGGCGCGCAGGCCGACCCGCAACTCGCCGGCCCGGTAGGCTACCGCGCGATCGACAAGTGCCCGCAGCAGTGATTCGTTTTCGTCCAGATAGATGCCCATCTCGAGCGTTTCATTATCAGCTGCCAGGCCCAGTGCCGGGCCGCCCAGAAGGACCCGCCGGGACTGTCCATAGCGCTCTTCGGTCTCGCTGGTAGCCGCCTCGACCAGTTGTTGACGGACTCGATAGCCGGGGTTCTGGAAAAGTTCCTGATAGGCCTTCACCTCTAGCGGCAGTGCCTGCCAGAGAGCCTGGACATCCGACTTGCGACGGGCGGCAACGCTCGCGGCGCGCAAGGCGCCAGGCAGATCCAGGCCATCACAAACCACTCGCCGCGCCGCCAGACGCAAGGCCTGCTCAGCGTCAGAAGATCTCATAGGTCGCGCTGGCGTTCTGCCGCGCGGCTGCACCAAGACGGTCCAGGTCCTCGACCCGGAAATACTCCAGCATTGCTACCGGGTCCCCCGGCCAGGTCAGCTGTCCGGATTCCTTGCTGACCCGTGCGGTGGTGATGCCAGGCGGCTGGACCAGCTTGTGCTGCGGCACGCCGTCAAGCGCCACTTCCATGTACCCCAACCAGACCGGCAGTGCTGCCTTGGCGCCGAATTCGCCTCGACCGAGCGAGGTGAAGCCGTCGAATCCGACCCAGGCGGTGGTGACCAGTTCATGATTGAAGCCGGAGAACCAGGCATCACGGTATTCGTTGGTGGTGCCGGTCTTGCCGGCCAGGTCCTCCCTGCCGAGCGCCATCGCGGCGCGACCGGTGCCACGCTTGACCACATCACGAAGCATCGAAGAAATCAGGAAGGCGTTGCGCTCGTCGATGGCGCGCACCGCCAGCCGCGGCATCGCGGGATCGGCAGTTTCAAGCGCGTTCTCCACGGGCGTTGTCGCCACCTCCTGCAGGGCGGCGGTCTGCGCGCCTGAATCCTGATCCTGGCTGGCCATGGTGGTGTTCAGCTCCAGCGCCAGACGTTCCGGGCACGATCTGCAGGCCCTCGGTGCCTGCGCCTGATGGACCACCCGGCCCTGACTGTCCTCGATCCGGACGATCAGGTGTGGTTCGACCAGAAAACCGCCGTTGGCAAACACCGCATAGCCCCGCGCGAGCGCCAGCGGCGCCGCCGACGCGGTGCCGAGCGCCATCGACAGGTTCGGCGGCAGCGCATCTGCACTGAAGCCGAAGCGCATGATGAAGCGGCGGGCAACATCGATGCCGACCGCCTCCAGCACGCGAATGGAAACCAGATTGCGCGACAAGACCATGGCTTCGCGCAGGCGCATCGGGCCGTAGAACTTGGAATTGTCGTTCTGCGGTCGCCAGACCTTGTCCAGCCACGGGTCGACGTAAACGAGCGGTGCGTCGTTGACGATCGAAGCCGGTGTGAAACCCTGGTCGAGCGCGGCGGAGTAGACGAAGGGCTTGAAACTCGACCCCGGCTGGCGGGCGCTCTGGACGGCGCGATTGAACTTGCTGCGGCCGAAGCTGTAGCCGCCCACGAGCGCACGGATTGCCCCATCTTCGGGATCGAGCGACACCAGCGCCGCCTGTGCCGCCGGAATCTGACTCAGCACGAAGCCGCCTTCATCGGCCCGCCTCACCCGCACCACGTCACCGGGCTTGAGTACCGCATCGACGCGCTTGGGGGTCGGGCCACGCTGGCTTTCGTTGATGTAGGGGCGCGCCCAGAGCAGTCCTTCGAGGTCGAGTTCGGCCAATTGGCCGTCGACCAGTTGCAACTGCGCCCGCTCGGCATCGCTGGACAACACCAGTGCCGGGACTTGCCCAGCCACCGACCAGAAGCCGCTGAGCCGCTCGGCCACCGCGCGCGGATTGCTCTCTTCTGACAGGTCGAAATGCGCCTCCGGGCCGCGATAGCCATGGCGCAGGTCATAGGCTTCCAGGCCGCCGCGGACTGACCGGTTGGCCGCCTCCTGCAGGGTCGATACGACGGTCGTATACACCCGATAGCCGGCGGTGGTCGCTTCGGGCCCGAGCAGGCGCTCAGCCTCCTGCCGAACCATCTCGCCGACATAATCGGCTTCCAGTTCCACCGGCGGGTCGTGCACGAAGGCGAAATCAGGCGCCTGGGTGGCCGCTACGAAGGCCTCCTGCGTGATGAATCCGACTTCCAGCATTCGGGCCAGCACGTAATTTCGACGGTCGCGCGCGCGATCGGGGTTCTGTACCGGGTTCAGGTCCGACGGCGCCTTCGGCAGACCGGCGATCATGGCGGCCTCAGCCAGCGTGAGATCGTGCAGCGCCTTGCCGTAATAGACCTCGGCTGCCGCGACTACCCCGTAGGCACGGTGCCCGAGGAAGATCTTGTTCAGATAGAGCTCGAGGATCTCCTCCTTGCTCAGCGCCTGTTCGATCCGCATCGCCAGCAGGATCTCCTTGATCTTGCGCTCGATCCGACGTTCCGGGGACAGGAAGAAGTTGCGCGCGAGTTGCATCGTGATCGTGCTGCCACCCGAGCCGTACTCGCCGCCTGAACGCAAGACCTCCCAGCCGGCTCGGAGAATGCCCTGGTAGTCGACCCCGGGGTGCTCGAAAAAGCGCGCATCCTCCACCGCGATGAATGCCTGCAGCAACTGGTCGGGCAGGTCGACGTAGCGGACAGGCGAGCGTCGGGCCTCCCCTATCGATGCAATCAGCTTGCTGTCGGCCGAGTAGATGCGCAGCGGTTGCTGCAGCTGAACCTGGCGCAGAACCTCCACATCGGGCAACTCCGCCGAATAGGTGTGATAGACCCACCACAGGCCCAGACCACCCACGACGGTGCCCAAAAGTGCCAGAAAGACAAGGTAACGCAGCAGTTTCTTGATCAGGGGCACGTTGATTTTGGTCGCTTCGGACAGGTTCGCAAGTATAGGGAAAGCTGCCTGAATGGGCGTTCAAGCGGGCCAACTGCCCGAATCCAGCCCGAAATGTGCGTCTCGGCACACGCCCGACGTTGATCGGAGCTTAAGAATCGTATTTAATGTAGCGGGGCATGTTTCGCTCGTAAGGTACCGTCGGAAGGGGAAAAACACCGTGGGCCTGTTAACTCGCAACTCTGCGCCGCTGGTCGGTGTAGACATCAGTTCGACCGCCGTGAAGCTCTTGCAGCTATCACAGACCGGGGGCCGCTTCCGTGTGGAGCACTATGCCGTCGAGGCACTGCCGCCCAACGCAGTGGTGGAAAAGAACATTGTCGAGGTCGAGGCGGTGGGCGAAGCAATTCGCCGCGCCGTCCAGCGATCCGGCGTCAAGACCAAGTTCGCTGCCGCCGCGGTCGCAGGCTCGGCGGTCATCACCAAGGTTATCCCGATGCCGGCCGACCTGTCCGACGAGGACATGGAAGACCAGGTCTCGGTCGAGGCGGCGCAGTACATTCCATATCCTCTGGAAGAGGTCAGTCTGGACTTCGAGGTACTGGGGCCGGTCAAGGACAATCCGGACATGGTCAACGTGCTGCTGGCCGCCTCGCGCACCGAAAACGTCGATGTCCGCCAGGCTGCCATGAATCTTGGCGGACTGAGTGCCAAGGTGGTCGACGTCGAAGCTTTCGCGATGGAGAACGCCTTCCGCCTGCTGGTCGACCAGATTCCCTCGGGTCGCGAAGGTCTGGTGGCGATCATCGATATTGGCGCGACGATGACCTCGCTCAATGTGTTGCGTAACCAGCGCAGCATCTATACCAGGGAGCAGGTCTTCGGCGGCAAGCAGCTGACCGACGAGGTCATGCGCCGTTATGGCCTGTCCTACGAGGAGGCTGGCCTGGCCAAGCGCCAGGGCGGCCTGCCGGAGAGCTACGAGATCGAGGTGCTGGAGCCCTTCAAGGAGGCGATGGCACAACAGGTCAGCCGCCTGCTTCAGTTCTTCTTCGCCGGCAGTGAGTTCAACCGGGTCGACCAGATCGTGCTGGCCGGGGGCTGCGCTTCGATCGCCGGTATCCAGGAACTGGTGGAGGAGCAGATGGGCGTGCCGACGATGATTGCCTCGCCGGTAGCCAACATGTCCTTGTCACCAAAGGTTCAGGCGCAGTCATTGGCCGCGGATGCGCCGGCGTTGATGATTGCCTGCGGACTCGCCATGAGGAGCTTCGACTGATGGCCAGGATCAACCTATTGCCCTGGCGCGAAGAGCGCCGCAAGCAGCGTCAGCAGGAGTTTTACGCCATCCTCGGCGTGGTCGCGATGGCGGCCGTGGGTATCCTCGTGCTGGTGACCCTGTTCCTCAAAAGCCAGATTGATCTGCAGACAGAACGCAACACTCGCTTGAAGCAGGAAATCACCGTCCTCGATGGCCGGATAAAGAAGATCGAGGAACTGGAGAAGACGCGTGCCCGTCTGCTTCAGCGCAAGGCGATCATCGAGGAATTGCAGGCCAGTCGTTCGCAGATGGTCCATCTGTTCGACCAATTGGTCCGGACCATCCCGGATGGCGTCAGGCTCAACTCGATCAAGCAGTCCGGCAGCGTGCTGACGCTCGAAGGCTCGGCCCAGTCCAATGCGCGGGTGTCGGCCTATATGCGCTCGCTGGACGCCTCACCCTGGATGAAGGATCCCGACCTGCAGATCGTCCGGGCGGACGACGGCAACGCCGATGCCCGATACGACTTCATTCTGCGCATCACGCTGCAGAATCCGAATCAAGCAGAACAGGACGACGGTACCGGCGCTGAGCCGGTTGTCGCTGCGGGGGGTGCGCGATGAGCGTGGTAGACGAGCTGCGACGCATTGACTTCAACAACCTCGGCGCGCTCTCCAGTGGCGCCCGGACGGTCTTCTGCGCGGTTGTCGTGATCCTTATCCTCGCTGGGGGCTACTACTTCCAGACCCGCGTCCAGCGCGAAAACTTCGAACAACTGGTGGCCACCGAGCAGCAACTCCGGGGCGAGTTCGAGACCAAGCAGACGAAGGCTGCGAACCTGGAAGCCAATATCGAGCAGCTTGAACAGATGCAGCTGATCCTGCAGCAGATGCTGCGCAAGCTGCCGAGCAAGACGGAAATGCCCGACCTGCTGGTCGATATCTCGCAGACGGCGCTGTCGGCCGGCATCCAGAACGAGTTGTTTGAGCCGCAACCCGAGATCATCAAGGACTTCTACGCTGAAAGGCCCATCGCGCTGCGAATGGTGGGCAGCTACCATCAGTTTGGTGACTTCGTCAGTGGCGTGGCATCGCTGCCCCGGGTAGTGATCCTCACGATGCACGATATCGCACTCAAGCCCACGGGACCGGCCGCTGCCGGGCAGGGCAGGAACCGACGCGGCATCAGTCCGGGCGGCACGCTGAGCCTTGAAGGTACCGTCAAGACATACCGGTATCTGGAAGATTCCGAGAGCCTCGATGACCCGTTGCCGGTCGCCCCGGCTGCAGGCAGGAGTCGTTAGTCATGGTCGATATCACAATGGGCGGCAACACGAGCCGCGGCAGGCGTGCTTCCGGACTGGCAGCGGCATTGACGATCCTCATCCTTGGTGGCTGCGCAAAAAGCAGGTCGGAACTGGATCAGTACATCGCCGAAGTACAGGCGCGGCCAGCCGGACCGGTCGATCCGCTGCCGGTCATGAAGAATTTCGAGACATTTCTATATGCGGCACATGCCTATCGGGATCCGTTCGCACCGATCGATTCGAGCGATGAGCGCGAATCAGCCGGGCAGGCGATAGTGACCGGCGGGCCGAAACCCAATCCCGATCGGCGCAAGGAAGATCTCGAGCGCTTCCCGTTGGACACGCTTGACATGGTCGGAACGCTGACGGCGGCAGAGAACGCACTCTTCGGACTGATCAAGGACCCGGAAGGGGTCGTGCACAGGGTCCTTCCGAACAACTACCTAGGCTTGAATGACGGTCGAATCCTAGGAATCTACGAAGACCGAATCGAACTGGTCGAACTCGTTCCCAGCTCAGGTGGCTGGGAAGAGCAGGAGACTTCGATCGCCCTGGAAGACAAATAGGCAGGTTGGGGGTTAAGGCAATGACTACGGCAAAGCACGTGCCAGTGACGAATGCAGCTCAGCGCGAACATCCATGGCGCCGACTCAGCGGCGCGGTCGTCATGATTGTCGGCCTGACGGCCGCAATTTCCGCCCAGGCCGCCAGCAGGATCGACGCCCTGAGCTTCGACAGCCTGCCCGGTGGCGAAGTCAACGTGCGAATCAATGTGAGCGGCGATCCGATCGAACCACAGATCTTCACGACGGATGATCCACCGCGCATCGCGATCGACTTTGCCGACACCAGCAGTGCGGCCGAGCGCAGCATCAACGTCAACAGCGGTGCGACCAAGGCGATTACCGCGGTCGAGGCCGGCGGTCGCACCCGCGTGGTGATTGACCTGTATCGACCCTCCAGTTACGTGTCGGAATGGGACGATCGTGGCCTGACCTTGCGCATTGCGAACGGTCTGCTCGCCCGCTCCGCAACCACTGGTGGGCCGCAGGATCCCCTCAAGGTCGCCGCCACCGCACCCTCGCGCAGCCTGGACCGGGTCGATTTCCGGCGCGGGCCTGCCGGCGAAGGCCGCATCATGCTGCAGTTCAGCCAGGGTGGGGCGAGTGCCGATTTGCGCCGCGATGGGGATGATTTGATCATCGACATTCCGGATGCGCGCGCGGCGCCCGACGTGCGTGAACGACTGGACGTGGTCGACTTCGCCACGCCCGTCCAGTCGATCGAGGTGCGCAATCGTGGTGCCGGGGCAATGCTCAGGATCCGCGTCGTCGGTGATTACGATCAGCTCGCATTCCAGGCCGGCTCGGAGTATGTCCTCGAGGTTGCGCCAAAGCGCGAGAAGGTGGAAGACAAGCGCCGCGCCACCGATCCGCCGGTGTACGTCGGCAATCGCGTGACCTTCAATTTCCAGGACATTCCGGTGCGCTCGGTGCTGCAATTGATCGCCGACGTGTCCGATCTGAACATCGTTGTGGCCGACAGCGTGCAGGGCAACGTGACCCTGCGCCTGGTGAATGTGCCGTGGGATCAGGCGCTGGACATCATCCTGCAGGCCAAGGGTCTGGACAAACGCCGCAACGGGACCGTCATCTGGGTCGCGCCGACAAAGGAAATCGCCGAACGCGAACAGGCGCTTGAGGACGCGCGTATTGCGCTGGAGGACCGGGCCGAACTGATCAACGATTTCATCCCGATCAACTATGGCAAGGCGAAGGACATCGCCGAACTGTTGACCACCGAGAGCCTGAGTGGTCAGGCTGGTGGGGGTGGCGGCGGTCAGCAAGGCGGACAGGCGGCTCGCAAGGGTTTCCTGTCCCCACGCGGCAGCGTGACCTTCGACGAGCGGACCAATACCTTGTTGGTGAGTGACGTCCCGAAGGTGGTCGACGAGATCCGTGCACTCGTGGCCTTGCTCGATCAACCCGTGCGACAGGTACTGATCGAGTCACGCATCGTGGTGGCCAATGACGACTTCTCGCGCGAACTGGGTGCCCGTTTCGGCCTCAGCGGCGCACGCGAGAATCGGGCCGGTGACTTGCTTACCGTTGGCGGTACGCTACCGGCGACCGACCGGATGGCCAATCTGGGCCTGATCAATCGCGGTGCAGGTTTCGGTGCGCCCAGCCTGCCGGTCGGTGGTCCTGGCATTCCACCGAGCGGCATTGCAGTGCCTCCGTTGCAGGAGCGGCTGGCCGTGAATCTGCCTGTGTTCGATCCGGCTGGCTCGTTCGGCTTCACGGTGCTGGCGGCCGACACGCTGCTGGACCTGGAGTTGTCGGCGCTGGAGACCGAGGGTCGGGGCGAGGTCATCTCAAGCCCACGTGTGATTACCGCCAGTCAGCAGGAAGCAATCATTCGTCAGGGTAACGAGATCCCGTTTACTGCCTCGACCGTCGATCCGGCCACCGGCGCGGTGACGCAGAACGTGCAGTTCAAGCTGGTGGTGCTGGAGCTGCGGGTCACCCCGACCATATCGCCGGATGACCGTGTGTTCATGAACCTCGAAGTAAAGCAGGATTCTGTGGCCAATTTCGCTGTCGACGGTCAGCCCGCCATCAATACTCGCAACATCCAGACCGCCGTGTTGGTCGACAGCGGCCAGACCGTCGTGCTGGGCGGCATCCTGGAGCGGGAGCGGCGTGAGGACCAGCGCAAGGTCCCGGTGCTTGGCGACATACCGGCGCTGGGCCAGCTCTTCCGCAACAAGAATCGTACCGACCAAAAGGCGGAGTTGCTGATCTTCGTCACACCCAAATTGCTGGCCGAAAGCCTGCGCTGACGGAAATCCGGAAGCGACGAGCTAAAGAACCACACAGATTATTCGGAGAGAGATGATGAAAGCGCTCAGGTTCATGGTGCCTTTTCTGGCCGCGGGGATGTTTCTCGCCGGCTGTGGTGGTGGTGGCGGTGATGACGCCTTCAGGCCGCCAGAGCAGCGCGGCAGCACGCTGACGATCACGCCCGTCAGTACGACCCTTCCCTCGAACAGGAGCGGCTTCTCGCCCGAGGCGAACTCACCCTTCACGACCCAGATCAATGTCCGTTTCACCAGGGCCGATGGCAGCGCCGTACCGGACGGTACGGTTGTCAGTCTGCGGGTGGACAATGTCGCGATCGGCGCGGTTTCCATCCTTGATGATCCCTCGACGACCGATGTAAATGAGTTCACGACTCTGTTCGGGGTGGTGCCAACAGAGACCTCCGGCGGGGTGGCGACCTTCTTCTTCCACTCCGGCCCAGTGCCGGGTACGACGACATTGACCGCCTCGGCGGTCGACCCTGCGACTGGCCAGACCATTACCACGAACTTCACCATGACGGTCACGGTCGGCCCGGCCCCGTTCGAGCGGCTGACCATCGAAGTTCAGCGCACGGTGCTGCCACCAAATATTTTTGGCGTGCCTCCCTTCCTCGGTTCGCCCTTCATCAGTGAAGTCACTGTCACCCGGCGCCGCATCGACGGCACCCTGATCTCCGGCGGCCTGGCCGCGGACGGTGCAGGAATCGCGGTTTCGATCAATCCGGTCACCAGCGGCGCCTTCTCGACCCTTGACGATCCGGAAACCGAAGACATCAACGAGTTCCAGGTCCTGCTCGGACAGGGTCCGGTCGACATCGTCGCTGGCAAGGCGACTCTGTTCTTCCATTCCTTCGGTCCTGGTCAGTCCACCATGACGGTCACCGCGGTAGATCCGGATACCGGCGCGAATCTCTCCGCGCAGGTCGTCTTCACGATCACTGCTACGGCTCCGGGATTGCCCTCCGAACTGAGCTTCCTGACTCCCGCTCCTCCGCTTTATGTGCCGGAGTCGGGCGGTCGGAGCAACTACGCCTTCCAGATCTTCGTCGATACCGGCAACGGTCAGGGCGTACCCGACCCGGTCACGGCCGGTAGCGCAGTCAACAATGTGCGGATCGAGATCCTGCAGGATGGCGCCGCCGGTGGCGAGACGCTGTCCGGGATCGCCGCCGATGGCAGCAACACCGAAGGCCGGGTGATCAACATCCGAACCTTTGCCGGCATCGCCAGCGGTGTGTTCCGAGCCGGAACACGACAGGGCAATGTAACGATCCGCGTCACTGCCGACAGGCGCGACAACAACGTCGACAACGGCATTCAGGAGCCGGTGATCACCCAACAGTCACTGGTTATCTCGGACGGCAAGCTGTTCTCCCTCAAGATCACGATTCCCAACACGAATGCGCTGCGCATCAATCGTGTTTCCGAGAATGTCACGATCGGTGGGCCTGCAGTGGTTCCGCCTGATCCGGATGGCACCTATAGCGTCACGGTGTCCGCGGTGGGTCAGGACCGCCAGGGCAACCCGGTGCTGCCGGGGACTCCGATCGCCTTCGGACTGGTCGACTCACCGGTCACCGGCTTCCCGAGTACCGGTGCAGGTGATTTCGTGATCGCAGGTAACGACGGCAACCCGGAGGAAGCTGGATTCGGCTTCACCGCACCCAGCGGTCAGTTCCAGACCGCAGGTGGTGGCGCGGGCCCGGGTGACACGCTGCTGGTGTTTGGCCAGGAGAGTCCCGGCAATCGCGATCTGGAAAGCGCCCGCACCATCGCGAGCGTCAACAGTCAGACCAGCCTGACCGTCACGACCCGCTTCAATCGCAATGACGATACCGGTCAGATCGTCGACAATGGTCCGGTGTTGCCGTACCTGATCGGCAGGGCAACGATCGGCAACATCAGTTCCAGCGCATTGACCAATGAGTTGGGCGTAGCCACCACCACGCTGAACTACCCGGCATCCTCGCTGGGCCGCGTCGTGGCGCTGTGGGCGCGTGGAATTGGCGATACGGTCGCTGGTGTGACCGAGCAGGTTACCGATGCAGAGGTGATCGTCTATCCGGGTGTCTTCCCGGCCACGGTGGTGGTGTCGCCCTCGGTGATTCCCGCCAACACGACCCAGCAGGTCACGATCTGTGTCTTTGACGGGGCCGGCGCTCCGATCGCGGGTTTCCCGATCGGCTTCCAGTTCACCAATCCGCCGAGTACTGCAACGGTGGATGGAATACCGCTCAGCGGGGTCGTGGCCATGCGGACCGGCAGCAATGGCTGCACCGTTGCGACGGTGACTACCGGCGGCGTCGCTACAGCTGGAACCGTGCGCACCCTGGTCTTCAGCGCGGGCGGCGGAACTGGCACTGTCACGATCGTCGGTCCGGAGATCAGTATCCTGCAAGCCTTTCCGTCCAGCTTCATCGGCACCGGCGGGCGAGTGAACCTGCGGCTGGTCGATGGCAACGGTCGGCCGATCCCCGGCGTGTTCATCACTGCGAGTTGTGTCGGATCGGGTGGCGCCGCCTTCTTCATCACCGAGCCGCCGGGCATCACCGATGCGGATGGTCGCACCAGTGCCCTGATCACTACATCGGGCCTGATCGGTGCAGGTGATGTCGGCAGCGGTGTCTGCACCTTCCGCGCGGCCGGTGGCACACCGTTTGTTGATGTGCAGTTCATCGGTGTGGACATCTGCAGGTTTGCCTTCTCGCCCAGCTGTTAAGGCTGCAAGCTGTACCACGCACTGGGCCCGGCTTTGCCGGGCCCAGTGCATTTGGGGCCGCGGCAGCACGTGCTCTGGCTTGCGGGTGTGATTGAAAGTGATGTTTCGGAGGGTCTGGCGGATGGAGGGCCCAAGGCTCAGGGCCCAGGGCCCAGAAGGTCAAGAGCCGGCACAAGGCGAGTCAAAACGCGATGTCTGCGCATCCACACTCACCTCAAGTTGGCCCTGGCCTGGGCCCTGGGCCCTGGGCCCTCAAGCCTATGCAGCTTCCTCAAAACAGCAGCTTGATTCGCACCCCTCCCTTGCCCCCAGTGATAGAGTCGCAGCAAGGTTGTACGGTTGACAGGTGATGGCAGGCTCGAAGCACAGCTATCCTCCAGGTGCGCACATCTTTCGGGAAGGCGATGCGCCCGACGCGGCCTATGTGGTCGATCAGGGGCGGGTCGAGGTCTATACCGTCCACAACGGCCAGAAGCTGATCCTGAACTATCTGGGGCCGGGGGATCTGCTCGGCGAGATGGCGGTCATCGACCGCGAGCCGCGGTCGGCGAGCGCCAAGGCAACCACTCAGTGCACGCTGACCGAGATCCGCGAGGACCAGATCTCCGAGCGGCTGCAGCAAGCTGATTCGGTGGTCCGCTTGCTGGTCCAGGCCTTGCTGCGGCGTTATCGCACCGGTCTGAAGGCGGTTCGCGACCGTGGCATTCCGCTGCCTGAACCGGACGACGAGCAGGCCGACCATGGCAATGTCATAGACAAGTTCCGGCTCGAAGCCGAGCTGATGGATGCGATCGACAACGAGGAACTGAGCGTCGTCTTCCAGCCGATCCTGGACCTCCGCAGCGGCCAGATCAGGGGTTTTGAATCCCTCACCCGCTGGCAGCATCCGCGGCGTGGCCCCATTTCACCGGCCGAGTTCATCACGCTGGCAGAAGAGACCTCGCTGATCCTGCCGGTCGGACACTATGCCCTGAGCAAGTCCACCCAGGCGCTGGCGAAATTGATGCGCGACGCGCCACCGGCCCTGACCGAGCAGCTGTGGGTATCGGTCAACGTTTCGGCGCGACAGTCGGCGGTGGTTGATTTTGCTGATCTGGTCAAGGCGGAATTGGATCGGGAGGGTCTGTCCACGGCGCATTTCAAGCTGGAGATTACCGAGAGCCTGACGCTGGACTTCGATCGGGTTAGCAGCCTGATCGATCGTTGCCGGGCGCTCGGCATAGGCGTGGCGCTGGACGATTTCGGAACCGGCCATTCCAACCTGAGTCGGCTGCATTGTTTGCGATTCGATACCGTTAAGCTCGATCAGTCCTTCGTCCGCCAGATGATGGATGAACCGCGATGTGCGGAGCTGGTCAAGGGGATCTTGCAGATGATTCGGGCGATTGGTGCCGAAGTCGTGGCCGAAGGCGTGGAAACGATCGAACAGGCGCGCTTCCTGAAGGCCGCTGGTTGTCGCTATCTACAGGGTTATCTGATCGGCAAGCCGCAGTCGGCCGACGGGCTGCCCGCGTTGCTGAAGGCAGAGCCACTGCAGGTGTGACGCATCGGCGGCAGGGCGTGAAGCAGGGACGATGGCCGACCAGGATGGTGAACATGCAACGAAGGAGTACCGATCAGAGGGCTGCACCACGCGCGGTGGTCCTGCTGTCCGGCGGGATGGATTCAGCCCTGACGCTGGCCGAGGCCCTCGCTGCGGGCTACGAGTGTCACGCGTTGAGCATCGACTACGGTCAGCGCCATCGTGCCGAACTGGTCGCCGCAGCGAGCCTGGCTACGTCGATGGGAGCAGCCAGCCACAAGCTGCTCAGACTTGACCTGCGTACGCTCGGCGGTTCGGCTCTGACCGCAGACATCGATGTGCCGGAGTCGCCCGGCAGCGGCATACCGGTGACCTACGTGCCGGCGCGCAATACGGTCATGCTGGCATTGGCCTTGGGCTGGGCCGAAGTGCTGGGCAGTACGGATTTGTTTGTTGGCGTCAATGCGGTTGACTATTCCGGCTACCCGGACTGTAGACCCGCATTCGTGGCCGCCTTCCAGGCGCTCGCCCATGTCGCTACCAAGGCCGGCATCGAAGGCGGCACCTGGCGCGTACACGCACCTTTGATGGAGCTGGGCAAGGCCGCGATCGTTCGCCGCGGCATCGAACTGGGCGTCGACTTCGCCGCAACTGTTTCGTGCTATCAGGCCGATGATTCAGGCAGGGCTTGTGGCCGTTGCGATGCCTGCCGCCTGCGCGCGCAGGGTTTCGCGGAGGCGAAAGTTGCCGATCCGACGCGCTATGGCGGATGAACTCGTCATGCGATAGCCTCATCAGGCCAATGGGCACTTGTATGTCGCGCGCTTGGGCCGCATTGTGGAGGGGGGTAAATCGGCATCGGGGATCACTGAGTCCACATGGAGGGGTGTCATGATCAATCGCGATTCCCTGCTCGACATGGCCGAACCGTGGTGTTGGCTGGCCAATGCGCCGGACGAAGCGATTCCTCTGGACGAGGCAGCGATGCTGATCTCGCGGGAGGAATATCCGTTGCTCGATGTGCAGGCCTATCTGAGTCGCTTGCGGCAACACGCTGCGGAGTTGCGCGAGCGGATGAGTACGGCAATGCTGCCTGAGGAACCCTTGCGGCGGATCGTGACCCTGAACAACTACCTGTTCGAGGATCTCGGTTTCAGCGGTGAGGCGCTGGACTACTACGATCCGCGCAACAGCTATCTGTCGGATGTGCTGGACCGCCGTCGGGGTATTCCGATCAGTCTGTCATTGCTGTATGTGCATCTGGCCCGTTGTGTCGATCTGCCCGCCGAAGGAATTTCCTTTCCAGGTCACTTCCTGGTTCGGTTGCCGGTGGAGGATGGGCTGATCGTGCTCGATCCCTATCATCGCGGGCGTTCGCTCGGTACCGAGGAATTGCGTCAGCGCGCGTGGAGCGCCCAGGCCGGCGAGCGGCCTGACGACGAAGCGCTGATCGACCTGCTCGAACCCTCCGACAACCGTGGCATCATTGCCCGCATGTTGCGCAACCTCAAGTCGATCTACGTCGATCGGGAGGACTGGGACCGGGCGCTACGAGTCGCCGATCGGCTGGTCATCCTGCAGGGTTCGGCGGAGGATTTTCGCGATCGCGGGCTGCTCTATCGAGCGGTGGGTGCGGAGGCCGCGGCCCTGCGTGACATGCGCCGTTACCTGGAGCTGATGCCAGCGGCCGGTGAGGACGAGGCGACGCGAGGCCTGCTGACCGAACTGTCTTCCCGTAGAGACCGGATGCATTAGCCGCCCGACATCACGCTATGGAAAGACGGCCCCTCGTTGCCTGCGGGGCCGACTTCGCAACCGCCACACACCCCCATCTTGCCGCGATCGGCGTCCATGCCCTCGATGAAGCCGGCCCGGCCACGGCCGGCCAGGATCTCGCTGTAGGTGTGGGTTTTCAAGCTGCCGAACACGGCCGCCCGTGGGTGCATGCAGCAGGGCACTACGGTGCCGTCATAGTCGACATACAGCAGTCGGATCTCGCCGTTCCAAGCATGACCGGTAAAGGCCTCCGGCGGCGCGACGAAGAAGCACGAGCCCTTCGGAATCTCGGGCGTGCGCCGGGTCATGTTCTGGGCTGACTCCGGCAGCAACATCCAGCCCCGGAACTCCGGGGTCCAACCGCGCGGCTCCAGGATCGAGCGCCAGACCGCCATGTCCTCCTTCTTCTCGACCACATTGCGGGTGATCAGCTGCAGGCCGGGTGAGTGACGATCGCGCAATTCACGAGCGCGCTCGAGGAACTCGATCAGCTTGCCCCACTTCGCTGGCGGGCGCAGTCTTTCGAATGCCTCCGGGCTGCCGTCACCATCGCAGCTGACCACCAGCCGGGTCAGCACTTCCTGGCGCAGCATGCCTTCGAAGTCATCCCAGTCCACATGCTGGGCATTGGTCGAGATCTCGACCACCGAAGCCTTCCAGCGCTGCCGCGGAATGCAGCCGATGATGCTTGTCAGATCCTTGTGCAGCAGTGGTTCGCCGAAGTTGAACAAGCGCAGCGTATGCACCTTCTCCACATCAATGTTGGCCAGGCAGCGCTCGAAATCCTCCACCGCGATGCGCTTGATCTTGGGCAACAGGGTCGAGTTCGGACAGCCTACGCAACGCAACTGGCAGCCGTGAACGATGTCGAAATGCAGGTTATAGATGCTTCTGGGCTGGTTCTGGGCAGGCATGCGGTACCGTGGGTAACGAGGGAAGGGCGATCATGATGGGGCAGGCATCGACGCCGGTCTGACCGTGGCGAGGACCAGACGTTCCCGACCTTGAGTGCGGGAACTCCGCGCGAATGCTGCCGGTCAGGTAGGATGCGCGCGCATCGGTGCGGCGCGGCACTATATCAGAGCGCTGCCACCGGACTGTGTCTGCCGAGACGCCGGGGTGCGAGTCAGTAGGATGTTTCAAAGTATCTTGGTGGTTTTATTTAGGGCTCAGGGCCCAGGGCTCAGGGCCCAGGGCTCAGGGCTCAGGGCCCAGGGCCCAGTCCAGAGCCAAACTTGAGGCGAGTGCCAGCTAAAGAACGGGACCACAATACCGCATGAGCAACCAGCCACCCACGCCCGCTCTGGCCTTCACCGGGGAGCGATTCACACCGGAGTGTGTACGCGAGATCTGGTACGAACACTGGCACCGATACGCCTTTGCGCTGCACTTTGCCGAGGGCAAGCGGGTGCTCGACGCGGCTTGCGGCGAGGGTTATGGCAGCGCGCTGCTGGCCCGTCGTGCGGCCAGCGTGACCGGCGTGGACATCGATCGGGCCAGCATCGAACACGCTCGGGCGCGCTACGCGGCAGGAGGCGACCGGCTGGCGTTCCAGAGCGCCGATGTCACGGCGCTGGATCTGCCACCGGCCAGCTTTGACCTGATTGTGTCCTTCGAGACGCTCGAGCATGTCCAGGCCCAGGAGCAGATGCTGGCCGGCTTCGCCCGGTTGCTCAAGCCGGACGGCTTGCTGCTGATTTCCTCGCCGGACAAGGCGACCTATACCGACGCCCAGGGCCATGCCAATCCGTACCACGTGCGCGAGTTGTACCGGGATGAGTTCCAGGCGCTGCTGGGCCGCCATTTCCCGGCCCAGCGTCTGCTGGCGCAGAAGTTGTTGTTCCAGTCGGTGCTGTGGGATGTTGACAGTGAACCCGTTCAAGCCCATGCCCAGGTGGTGGACGATCAGGGCGAGGTGAACGCCGGCCTGGCCTATCCGCCGCTGTACTATGTTGCCATCTGCGCCCATCAGGTTGAGGCGATGCCCCGGTCTGGCCCGGCCCTTTGGACTTTCGGCGACATCGGCGAGAGCGTCTACCAGCACTACAATCAGGAAATCCGCAGGATCATCGCTGCGGGTGAGCAGATCATCGCCATGGACGCACAGATCAGCCAGCTGCGCGCCGAGCTGGCCGCCTGCCGGGCCCATGCGCCATCCACGGAAAGCCAATCATGAGTGAACTGTCCGCGCTGTTCGCAGCGCGCCCTTTGCAAGCCCTGCCATTGTCCCCGACCGAGGTGCTGCTGCTGGACCACCGCAGCGGCGAGCGTCATGTGCTGACCCCCGAAGTAGTCGACGCGCTGGAGGCCTGTGCACCCTTCGCCAGCCTCTCGGCCCACCGTGACCGTGTATTGGAGAGCATGCCGGAGCTGCGTGAGCGCGCCGCCGCGATTACCCCGGTGTTGCAGGGGCTGGTCAGTCGCGGCTTGCTGGAGTCTGCAACGGCCGCGCTGCAACGGCTCGATCAGGGCAGCGGACCACTGCCCGGATTGGCACCGGTCTGCCTGTTGCTGCCGTACGCTGCCACCGCGCCGCCCAGCGCTGAGGCCATTGCGCAACTGCTGCTGCTGGCGCGCCTGTGCGGGGGTTTGCAGATCCTGTGCAAGGATGCCGAGCAGGCGCGGCCTTGGTTGGATCCGGTGCGCTCCGCAGGTCTTGCGGCGGAGTGTCTGGACGCGGACGAGCAAGGGCGCTGGCTGGCCACGCTGGCGACCGACAGTGAGGATGAAGCTGCGCTGTTCGCACTGGCCGGGCCCTCCGATGCGTCGGACCGGCGTGCAAGGCAAGTCAATTTCGCCCAGCTTCGGGCCAGCGGGCATCGCTTGTTGGTGCTCGACCCCGATCAGCTCGCCGCGCCGCGTGCCATGCCCGCGCTGTTGCCGGGCCTGGATCTGAGTGCGCAGGTCAGTCGAATGGTCTGGTTCGACCTGCAACTGGCGGACGAATTGCCAGAGCAGGCCTGGGCTTCGGCGCTGGATTGGTGTGGTCGCTCGACCGGCCAGCTGCTGCGTGACGGCGGGCCCTTCGCCCTGGCGGCGGGCGACGTGGAGGGTCGGAGCTGGGCCGAACTGACCCGTCTGGGGGAGGGCAGTCAGGTCAAGGCCCTGATGTTTGGATCTCGCGGCGCGCTCGATTGCCCGCACAATCGCTGGCTCTACACACTCGACCCGATATCGCGTGGCCGCTTCTGGCAGCAATATGGCCGGCAGCGCGAAGGCAATGCCGTCCTGCACGGCATGACGCGCGCACGCCTGCTGCCGGGCACCGCGTTTGCACCGAGCATCCTCGCGGTCGATGCGGCCGCCGGCTTCGAGGGACCGCTCGGTGACACGCCGCACCTGCTGCGCGGAGCGCTGAGCCAGATGCTCGATCCCACCACCCGCAGTCTGCATCTGCCCTGGTGCCTGCAGCGGCTCGATGACCGCCCGGTGGACCGAACGGCGGCCGGTCAGACGGCGCACTGGCCGAGCATCAACCGTCTGCTGGCGGAATGGGCACTGACCGAGCAGGGTCGCTGTCTGGCAAGCGAACCGCTTGATCGCGCGCACTGGTGGGCGGAGCAACTGGAGGATCTGGCACGGGCGCCGGCGATGGCGCGACGCGAGCGGCTCAGCGCTTACACAGCGCAGGCCCAGGCCCAGCTGATCAATGCGCTGCAATATCAGTTGGAGAACGCCGATGGCGAGCTGGCTGGTTGGCGTGATGATGCGGTGGCGATCATCGAGGCTCAGGCCCGGGCGATCCTGGCCGATCGCGGGCCGTTGCTTGCCGGCTATGGCGAGGACGAGGCCCCCGAGGAACGCTTCGAGCGCGAACTGCGGATCAGCGCGGACTGGACCCGGCGCTGGCCGCTGTGGCTGCGCCGAGCCGGTGAACTGCGCGATCTGGGCTGACGACCACGACCACGGCTGGCAGGCATGAGCGCGATCGAGATCAGCGTCATCGTCGTCAGCTATCGCTGCGCCGAAACCCTGCCCGAGTGCGTCGGCCGTGCCCTGGCGAGTTGCCGCGAGGTCGAGGTGCTGGTAGTCGACAATGCTCCCGGCGATGGCAGTCTGAGCGCCTTGCGTGAGGCGCTGGGCGCGCTCGAAGCGCAGCACCCGCTGACCGGACACTGGCGGGTGATCGAACAGCCCGGCAACCCGGGTTTCGCCACCGCCTGCAATCTGGCCGCCAGACAAGCCCAGGGGACGTGGCTACTGCTTCTCAATCCCGATTGCTATCTGCCGCCGAACACGATCGAGCAACTGCATGCCGAAGCGGGCCAACTGGCGGGACTCGGCTTGCTCGGGGTGCTGCTGGAGGACGCTCGCGGTCAGGTCGAGCCGGCCAGCCTGCGACGTGATCCGGTGCCGCTGCGCGCGGTTATCAGCGCGCTCGGTGGTGCCCGACTGGCCCGGGCCCTGCGCCGACCCGATTGGCAACTGACGCTACCACCGCCACGCGTGCCTGGCCTGATCGAATTGGACGCGATCTCCGGCGCCCTGATGATGATCCGGGCAGATCGCTACCAGGTGCTCGGTGGACTCGACGAAGGCTATTTTCTGCACTGCGAGGATCTGGACCTGTGCCGCCGCGCACGCGCGGAGGGCTGGCGCAACTACGTCGACACCCGTCTGCGCGTGCCGCACTGGAAGGGCACCTCGAGCGCCAGCCAGCCACTGCGCGTGGCCTGGCACAAGCATCGCGGCATGCTCAGGTACTACCACCGCTTCGACCGCCCCCAGACGGCCCTGCCGCTGCACCTGCTCCTGCTAGCCGGCGCCTGGGCCCGGATCCTGCTCCAAAGCCCCTGGCTGGCTTTGCGGCAGGGATGGCGGGCATTGGGGCTCAGGAACTGAGAAACTTTGCCGGCACCCAACTGCTCAGTGCTTTCCGAATGATCACAAGGGATCGATCGCAATGCCGCCTCTCTCCGAGCCAGCGGTTACGACAAATGCTGCAAGATCTTCTTGCCCAGTTCATCAAAGACCGGATGCTGCAGCGTCAACAGTCCCGCGCTCACGGCTTCACCAACCCGAAGATTGGGCCGTACCTGTAGCGCTAGCCAGGCATGCATCAGCGCCTTCGCACTCGGTTCGTTGTGACCGACGCATTCAAACAGCCGTTCGACGCAAGTTCGCTGATTACCGTTGGGAACTGCCGTCCAGAACAGATCTTCCAGCGCGCCGGACTCCGATGGGCCGCTGACTGCGAGGCCCTTGACCCTGATGGAGTCCGGAAATCGCGCCACCGCAATCGCATCCTCGATGGACTGCAGCGCAGAGGCAGAACTCTCGTCTGCATCCCTGCTCACGACGATCCGACGTACGTTTCGCATGTCAGACGAAACAGCGAGCGCCTTGAGAAAGTCTCTCAGGTTGTACCGCCCGTTATACGCGAGCACCTGAAAATCGGTCGCACCGTGGTCTGCGAGCAGCCTTCGGAAGATCTCCACTTCGTCGCGACCTTCGCCCAGCAAAAGCCGGGAATGAACGATCGGTGGGACAGTAGGTAAGCGGCTCACCGCAGCTCCACACCCTGTTCGACTGCATTGACCAGTACGTCTCCGGACATGCTTACTGCTCGGACCGCACCGTCGTCTCCCCGCTCGAGCCGATGGACGGCCAGTCCGTCTGAATCGGCGGTAGCCTTCACCGCTGCCACCAGACACTCATAAGAGTGTGTGGTCGCGAAGATTTGCAGGTCCAATCTCTCGGCAACCACAAGGAGCCCTCGCCAAAGCTGTTCGAGATATGAGTGGTGCAGACCATTCTCTATCTCGTCGATCAAGAGCACGCCACCCTTGGCCTCGTAGCCATGCGTAGTCAATGCCAGCAGACGTTGCATACCCTGTCCAAGCACGGCCAAAGGGACGCGCTTCGGCAGCCCGATATCAACGTAGAGAGCGCGATCTGCGTTACCCACGACCAATGCCCGAACGGACTTGACCCGATGGTCAAGGCGAGCCAACGTGGCCTCGATCGCCGATTCCGCATCTGCGTTCAATATAGCCTGATCAAAGCGTTCCAGTTCCTGCTTCTGATCCTGTGGAAAGCAGGGTAAGGCCGAAAGTTTCCGCCGCTCTGCAGGGGCCCCGAACCGATAGAGTGACCTGCTCAGGACCACAAGATCCTCTGAAGACTCTTTTGAGCCGTCCGCATTTGTACGTGTGCCCACGAAATCCCGCCACGATCGCTCCGCGGTTGAATCAACTTGTTTCGAGGGCTCACTTCGCACGAAGGTAGTTCCGTCGGCATGGTGCAAAGCGAAACAGTAGAGATTGACGTTGGCGTCAACGTTGAGCAAAAACGGCTCAGAGACACGGTATTCACTGCGCAACCGTGAGGCGCCCGATGGATGCCCGATCGCCATTGCAATGGCTTCGAGTACCGACGTCTTGCCCGTGTTGTTCCTGCCAACGATGAGATTGAGGCGTCGTAGATCCATCAGATCCAGGTCGCTCAGACCTCGGAAGTTTGCAACTCGAAAACGCGTATACAGGCTCATCTTCCGCGCCGCATGACTAGTCGACCCATAGCTTAGCGCCACCGCGACCCAGGGGCGCGTAGGCCGGCACTCAACTGGCAACTGGAACGGGCCACTGGAACTGTTCCTGCCCTCAGCCCTCAGCCCTCAGCCCTCACCCCTCAGCCCTGCTCTCAACCAAACACCGCCTCCGGCAGGTCGATCACGCACTGGCCGCCGTTGCGCAGGCAGATGGCATGCTGCTCCGCGCGCGGCAGGATGCGGTCGATGTAGAAGCGCAGCAAAGCGGTCTTGCCTTCAGCCAGCTTGCTGTTGGCGTCGATGGAACGGGCCACCTGGGCCGATCGCAGCAGCGCCTCGCCGAGGAGCAGATAGCCGGCCAGGAACAGATAATCAACCGCTGCGGCACCGACTTCATCGGCGTTGGCCTGGGCACGCTGGGCAACGGTCTGGGTCAGTCCGGCCAGATCGCGTATGGCGCCGCCCAGCTTCTCCGCCGCAGGCTGCAGGGCCTCGTCCTTCGCGGCCAGATCGCAGCGGCCGATCAGGTCTTCCATCAGACCGCCCAGACCCTGGCCGCGGCCGCCGAGGATCTTGCGACCGAGCAGGTCGAGCGCCTGGATCTGGGTCGTGCCTTCGTAGATGGTGGTAATGCGTGAATCGCGGGCAAACTGCTCCAGCCCCCATTCGGCGATGTAGCCATGGCCGCCGAGCACCTGCACGCCGTGGTTGCAGCTCTCGACCGCCAGTTCGGTCAGCATCGCCTTGATGATCGGGGTGAGTATCCCGAGCCGCGCGTCGGCGTCGGCGCGGATGGCCGCGTCCGGATGGCGTTCGCTGACATCGACCAGCAGAGCCGCTTCGAAGCTGAGCACGCGGCCGGCTTCGGCGAAGGCGCGCTGGGTCAACAGCATCCGCCGCACATCCGGGTGGACGATGATCGGGTCAGCCGGCTTGTCCGGATACTTCGCCCCGGACAGGGCGCGCATCTGCAATCGGTCCTTGGCGTAGGCCAGCGCGTTCTGATGGCTGATCTCGATCAGCCCGAGTCCCTGGATGCCGACCGCCAGGCGGGCAGTGTTCATCATCGTGAACATGCAGTTCAGACCCTTGTTGACCGGTCCGATCAGCCAACCCTGGGCGCCATCGAAGTTCATCACGCAGGTGCTCGAAGCCTTGATGCCCATCTTGTGCTCGATGGAACCGCAGCTGACCGCATTGGCGCCGCCCATCTGGCCGTCTTTGCCTACCTGAAACTTCGGCACGACGAACATGCTGATGCCCTTGGTGCCGCTGGGTGCGTCCGGCAGCCTGGCCAGGACCAGATGAACGATGTTCTCCGACAGGTCGTGCTCGCCGCCGGTGATGAAGATCTTGGTGCCGGAGATCGCATAGCTGCCGTCGGCCTGCGGCTCGGCCTTGGTCCGCAACAGGCCCAGGTCGGATCCGCAGTGTGGCTCGGTCAGGCACATCGTGCCGGTCCAGCGACCGTCGATGATCGGCCGCAGGAAGGCTTCGCGCTGCCATTCCTCGCCGTGATGCTTGAGCGCCTCGGTGGATCCATGCGACAGCAGCGGGTAGCAGCCCCAGGACAGGTTGCAGGAATCGATCATCTCCTTCACCGCCACGCCGACCGATTCCGGCAGGCCCTGCCCGCCATAGCGCACCGGTGCGGTCAGCCCGCTCCAGCCGTTCTCCACGAACTGGTCGTAAGCGGCCTTGAAGCCGCTCGGAGTGCGCACCGAGCCGTTGTCGAAATGACAGCCTTCGGCATCACCAGTGGCATTGATCGGCAGCAACACCTGCTCGCAGAACTTCGCTCCTTCCTCGATCACCGCATCGATCAGATCCTCGGTCGGCGGATCATCGGAAAAGGCGGCGTAGGTTTCGCTGACCTTGAGAATCCGGTGCAACACGAAACGCATGTCTTCGCGCGGGGCGGTGTAGTGCATGGCGGTACCTGCAAGTGGTCAGGACAGACCGCTAGCTTGCCACGATACGCGGGGGTATGGATGAAGAGCAGGGCCCAGGGGTGCGAGTCAAACTGATGTTTTGAGGACGCTGCATTGACCTGAGGGCCCAGGGCTCAGGGCCCAGGGCCCAGTCCAGAGCCAACTTGAGTCAAGGGTGGAAGTTACGCGCATCCATCGCGTTTTGACTCGCCTCAAGTCGGCTTTTGACCTTCTGGGCCCTGGGCCCTGAGCCCTGGGCCCTGCCACCACAAAGACTCTCCGAAACATCAGTTTGAATCGCACCCAGGGCCCAGGGCTCAGGGCCCAGCCAGACCGCGGCTCTACTGGGCCCTGGGCCCTCTGCCCTAGGCCCTGCTCCTAACGATAGCTCCCCTCCCGCCCCGGTACCGGTGACAGGAAGCCTTCAAACTCGACGACGAAGCGGCGGATGGGGTCGACGGTTTGCAGCTGGCCCTCCAGTCGGTAGGCGGCACCGCCAGGTTTGGCTGTTGCGCGACGCAGGTGCTCGGCGAGGGCTTGCTGGGGCTGGGCCGGTACGCTCACCACGTCGGTGGCATAGGGTGGCAACAGGATCTGCTGCGCGCGCAGTTCCAGGGCCAGCCGCTGCCCGCCGCTGAGCAGGTTCAGATCGATAGCTTCGACCGTCATGATCTTGTCGGTAACGTTCTGCATCCGTACCCGCACCTGCCATTCCACGCTGTCTGATTCAAGGCCGGCCAGACTCACCCGGGGCGACAGCAATCCGAGTTTGCGACCGCGGCCGCAGCCGATCAGCAACAGTGCCGGAGCGGCGCACAACCATCGACGACGGCCGGTATCGACGATCATGCCGGCGCGCTCCAGATCCGCGCAGGGGTTTCGCCGTTCGTCGTTGGAACGACTAGCGTCATTGGAACGACCGCATCAGCAGGTTTGTGAAATTTCCGGGCCAGGGGCAGGTTGCTGTAATGGACCATCGCCTGCTGCTCCCAATCTGTAGAAGGCTTGATTGAGCGGCAGTTCCGGGCCGGGCGTCAAGTCCTGATTGCTCCGGTGGGTACGGCTGGGCCTGCTCTCGCTCAGCGCAAGCCTCTCAGCGGCACCGCCGCATCGTTGCTCTCGATGACCGCGCCCCCCAGGCATTCGGCACCCTGGTAAAGGACCACCGACTGGCCCGGTGTCACGGCCCGCTGTGGTTGCTCGAATCGCAGGTGCCAGTTGCCATCGGGCAACACGTCGACTTCGCAAAGCTGATCCGGTTGCCGATAGCGGGTCTTGGCGTGGGCCCTGAAACTGCCTGCCGGCGCCGTGCCGGCGATGAAATGGCCGGTGCCGGTCCATAGCTGGCGGCTGTACAAGGCGGGGTGATCGACGCCCTGACCAACGATCAGCGAGTTGTCGGACGCGCGCTTGGCCAGCACATACCAGGGTGCCTCGGGTCTGCCCTGGACGCCGCCGATGCCCAATCCGCCGCGCTGGCCGAGCGTATAGAAGGCCAGTCCCTCGTGTTCGCCCAGGGTCTGTCCGCAGTCGCTGAGGACAGGACCGGGCTGGCGCGGCAGGAAGCGCTGCAGGAAGGGCCGGTAGCTGCGCTCGCCGATGAAGCAGATGCCGGTCGAATCCTTCTTGGTGGCGACCGCAAGGCCCGCTTCGCTGGCCAGACGCCGGACTTCGGCCTTGTGCAGCTCGCCCAGCGGGAAGCGGGCATGGGCGAGTTGTCGCTGGTCGAGCAGATGCAGGAAGTAGCTCTGGTCCTTGCTCTCATCCAGGGCCTTGAGCAAGCGCCAGCGACCGTCCAGTTGCTGCAGGCGGGCATAGTGGCCGGTCGCGATCTGCGTTGCGCCGAGCGCCTCGGCGGCCTCGACCAGAGCGCTGAACTTGACCTCGCGATTGCACAGCACGTCCGGGTTGGGGGTGCGGCCGGCGCGGTGCTCCGCCAGGAAATGCTCGAACACGCGTTCCCAGTAGATCGCAGCCAGATTGCGCACATGAAAAGGTAGACCCAGCCGGGCGGCGATGGCGGCGGCGTCGCGGGCATCGATCTCGCCCGGACAGTCGCCCTCGTCATCCATCTCCCAATTGTTCATGTAGATCGCGGTGGGGCGCAGACCGGCGCGGGTCAGCAACAGCGCTGTGACCGCCGAATCCACCCCGCCGGACAGGGCAACCGCCAGCTCCGGCCGGGTGAACTCGGTACTCATGCCAAACGACTGAACAGTTCGAGCGGGACCCGACGGCCACCCAGATAGTCGTCGATCGACCGCAGCACCATCGCCGTACGGAGGTTGCCGCGCGCGGCGATCTCGTCGCGACTCAGCCACAAGGCCCGCCGAATGCCGACGTCAAGCGTGCGCTGCGGATCGTGCGCGAGCACCTTGGCGGCAAAGCTGAAGCGGACGAAATGGCGGTGCCGCACGTCAAGCTGGTAGACCCCGATCAGCGCCCACGGTTCGACGCTGTAGCCGGTCTCCTCCAGGGTCTCGCGCCGCGCCGCCTCGATCAAACTCTCGTCCGGATCCAGATGGCCGGCCGGCTGGTTCAGCACCAGCCGCCCACCGATCGACTCCTCCACCAGCAGGAAACGACCGTCCTGCTCGATCACGCAACCCACCGTGACCCGCGGCAGGAAGCTACGTCCCACGGTTATCCCCAGAGATCTGCGCACGGTGCGAGGGCACAGCAACGCATCGTGAGAGACGGAAAGGGGGATCGCATTTGGGCATGCAGGACTCTCAAGGTTGGACTGCCGGGCCGGCAAGGATAACCGTGCGTCGGAGATTGCGGGGAAACGAGGGCCCAGGGGGGTGCGAGTCAAACTGATGTGGACTGAGGTCGTCGCGGCTTCTCTACTCGTACTCAGTGCAACGGTACTCGTACTCGTACTCGAAACAGGCGCGATGGCAACGCTGTCTGCAAGGCTTATGGCGCTTCCTGGGTGCGCCGGCATCTTGGTTTATGGGTTCTCGAAAGCACGAACCCTGGCCGAGTCTGTCGAAATAAGCCGAGTACGAGTACGAGTACCGCAATGCTGAGTACGAGTACGACCCGCTGTCGACCCGGAGCGGGCGAACGTCGAGGTTTCATCCTTGCCCGGGCATGGCGCGGTGCTCTTGCTCTCTTTGCGGCCTCCGCGTCCGCG
>JBGTIE010000348.1:0-3956 GCA_041745855.1 Lysobacterales bacterium
TGGGCGTGTATTCCATGGAGCGACGCCCCATGTATTGACGAACAATCCCAGAGCTACGACGCCTCCGGCAACATTCTCCACAAGAGCGATGTCGGCACCTACCTGTACGGCGGTCCGCGCCCACATGCGGTGACCCAGGCAGGCAGTATCACCTACCAGTACGACTTAAACGGCAATGTCAGCAGCGACAGCAGTGGCCGCAGCTTCCACTACAGCCTGACCGACCAGGCCGTGCGCATCAGCAAGGGCGTGGCGAGCAGCGAATTCCACTATGGCATCGACGGCCAGCGCATCGTTCGCCGCGACCGGGTCAACGGCAATGTGGCCACGCGCACCCACTACGTCGGCACGGTGGAGGTTTACACCGAAGACAACATCCGCCGCTTCCGGCGCATGATCGGCGGTACCGCCATTGCGACCTGGTACGAGAGCACCGGCGTCACCCAGCTCAGCTATCTGCACAAGGACCACCTCGGCTCGCTGGTCGCGATCACCGATGCCAACGGCACGCCGACAGCATGGATGAACTACGACCCCTGGGGCCAGCGCCGCAGCCCGGAGCACTGGTACCCGTGGCAGCCCGCGACCACCGGCCAGATCGCCGCGATGCTTGCCGTCACCCCGCGCGGTTTCACCGGGCATGAGCACCTCGATGCGGTCGGTGTGGTCCACATGAACGGCCGCATCTACGACCCGAAACTGGCCCGCATGCTCCAGGCCGACCCCTTCATCGAGGACACCGGCACCCTCAACCGCTACACCTACGCCCACAACAACCCGCTGGCCTTTACCGACCCCAGCGGCTACTTCAGCATCGGCAAGTTTCTGCGGACGGTGGTGTCGATTGCGATATCGGTTTACACAGGGGGGGCCGTTGGCGGTCACTGGCTGTTCTTCGGGCAAGCGTTGAAGGGTGCGTCGGCCTTTGCTGCGATCGTCGGTGCGGGCGCTGTATCCGGGGCTCTGAGCTCTGGGACAATTGAAGGGGCTGCCTGGGGAGCATTCTCCTCAGCAGTCTTCTTTGGAATAGGACAAGGTCTCTCAGGGGCCGGCGACTGGGCTACAGACGGAAACTTCCTCGGCAGCGGACTCTCCGGCGCCGGTTTCGCGACCAAGACCATCAGCCACGGCCTCGCCGGAGGCGCCATTTCCCGTCTCCAGGGCGGCAAGTTCGGCCACGGCTTCGCAAGCGCAGCAGGCTCGGCCGCAACCGCTCCATTCGCCGATATGTCATCCAAGGCTGGCGTGTACCAGGGCGCCGTAGTCTCAACACTAGTTGGTGGTACGCTGAGCAAGCTCAGTGGTGGGAAATTCGCGAATGGGGCGGTTACCGCGGCGATGAGTTATGCGTTTAATCAGGCTGTGGCAGGCAATTCGCTTCCAAAATCGAGAGTTCTTACGAGGAATGATGACAAAAGCATCCCGGCGAATGGTTTTATAAGTGAAGCGGATGCAGTAAAAGCCGGGTTGGCTATGGCGAAAGTAAGGGCAGCAGGGCTCCGCGGGTACTACGAATATGGCGGGGGGGTAGTCACAGACGGCACCTATTTCTGGTTCACTGAGCCAGTGACTAGAGGTTTAGGTTATGAATTTGGGGCTGCGATTGAGACAGGAAAATTGACAATGGTCGCTGTCTATCATACTCACCCTAAGGAGGGAAGTCATGACAGGATTTTTTCTCCTCACGATGTACTCGAAGCAGCGAAACACAAAGTGACGTCCTATATTGGGGTCTATGAGAATCGCGCAATTGAGTACTACGATCCGGGTTCGATGAACCCTGGGAAAGTAGATACTGATGGTGTTATATTCAATAACGCATCACGGGGAAAAAGATTATGTTCAAAGTGCTTCTGATTAGCATGGCAATCACTGGAGTTCCTCCTGTCAGCTATAGTATTGATCTAGCTGAAGAAGGCAATAAGGGTGTAATAATGTTTGGGGATGTTCGATCATCTAGCCTCGCAAGAGTTTTCGTTGGCAGAGAATCTGAGATGCCCAAGAATAAGGGTTTCTTGATCAATTTGACGCCCGATCTGTCAAGCGACGGAAGTGTGGTGGTCCCAACATCAATCGAAGAAGCGGTGTTGTCGAAATACGAAGCACTTCCCGGCTGGTACATAGAGGCGCTTCGATCAAATCGAGAATGCAATGTGCTAGTGAATGGGATACCATACGGTGTTATTTTGGACGAGTGGTTTTCGGTGAACTGGAACTTTGATGATGCATTTAGTCCGCTCGCCAAAGACTTAGCCGGTATCGGTGTTCCTCGTGTAATCAACCACTACGCGTATCATTCCGCACTCCATGCGGGGCTATGTGAATACCTTAGAACTGCAGATGTTGAAAGTGTACGAAGGGCTATCGAACGGCATGGGGCGAGAAATCTGAATCCCGATTAAAGAGTAAGGTCTCCCGACAAAGCCGGGGCTTAGTTTTGCGCGCCGCTCAAGGCGGCTAATCGGGGTCACCTAACTAGCGTGAAAGGTTCTGCGTGCGCCACAAGGGTGTGCAGCACTGCACCACAAGGCCGTCCGCGCGGTCGTCCAGGCCAGTTCGCTTCAGGTTGGTTTAGCGCGGAGTCGAAGCCGCGGTTGCGGCATGCTCGACGCTTGCTTGCATGCTCCAACCTCCGGGACTAGACTTCCGCCCCATTGACATTTTCAGGGGATGTCGAGCTCAGCCAGAAGTCTTGCTGGCTGTCGCTGTCCTGGGGCGTTCCGGCCCAAAGCGTGTCGCTGACGAGCGTCGTGTGAGCGAGAGGGCTGATCGATTTCGGCATCTGCCTGCGCGTTTGGTAGGTGATCACTGTTCGTTGACGCCGAGTAGTCCAGCCGGGAGTGTGTGTGGCAGGAGTTCCAGTCGCCCGGCCGGTGCGTTTGTTCGCGCATCAATGAACCTCAGGCTACACCGCTCATCTGAACCCTCAGCCCTCAGCCCGCAGCCCTCAGCCCATGAGCCATCTCGCCCGCCTGCAACAGCTGTTCGATCAGCTGGCCGACCTGGATCCGGCCGCGGGGGTGGCTGTGCTTGATCGTGAGTGTGTCGATGCGCCGGAGCTGCGGGCGGAGCTGGAGGCTTTGCTGGCTTCCGATGAGGCGCTGGCGCAGCACACTGCGCGCAAGGCGGTCGGACAGCTCGACGCGATGCTGCTGGATGCGCAGCCCGAATCGCTGGTCGACGCTCAGGTCGGCCGCTACACGCTGATCAAGCCGATCGGTGCCGGCGGCATGGGTGCGGTCTATCTGGCCGAGCGCAACGATGGCGTGGTGCAGCAACGTGTCGCGATCAAGTTCCTTGCTCGCGATCTGCTGGCCGAAGGCTTCCGCCAGCGTTTCGAGCTGGAACGCCACGTGCTGGCGCAGCTCGATCATCCGTCGATTACGCGTTTGATCGACGCTGACGAGCTGGCCGACGGCACGCCCTACTATGTGATGGACTACGTGGAAGGCGTGCCGATCACCCGCTATGCCAGCGTACAGCGGCTCGACCTGCGGGCGCGGCTGGCGTTGATGATCGAGGTGGCCAAGGCGGTTGCGCATGCGCATCAGGCGCTGATCGTCCATCGCGACCTGAAGCCCGGCAATATTCTGGTCGATGCGCAGGGTCAGCCCAAGCTGCTGGATTTCGGTATCGCCAAGCCGCTCGCGGCTCAACTCGGCGGTCAGGTGATCTCGCAGACCATGACCGGCCAGCGCTTCTTCTCGCCCCAGCACGCCGCGCCTGAACAACTGCTGGGCGAGCCGATCACGGTTGGCTGCGACATCTATGGCCTCGGCACCCTGCTGTACGAATTGCTGACCGGCGAGGCGGCGCTATCATTGACCGGACTGAGCGCGGCCGAAGCCGAGACGAAGATCCTGCACCAGATGCCGGATCCGCCGAGCCAGCGTGTAGCGCGGCGGGCTCAGACGGCCGCTGCCGGCAAGTCGAACGGCGAGGTCGCCCAATCGCCG
>JBGTIE010000349.1:0-1577 GCA_041745855.1 Lysobacterales bacterium
CGGCAAGACGCACCTGCTGCTGGCCGCTGTCGCCGAATGCGCGCCCGACGCCGGCCGCTATCTGGCCCTGGATCGGCCGCTGCCAGAGTGCCTCGGACTGCTGCAGGCACAGCCGGCCGTGCGCCTGCTGTGCCTGGACGACGTCGACCGGCGGATCGGCCTGCGCGAGTTCGAACTGGCCCTGTTCGATTGCTTCAATCGTAGCCGCGACCAGCAGGGAACGCTCCTGCTCAGTGCACGCGCGCGACCATCAGCGGAGCAGTTCACGCTGCCCGATCTGGCCTCGCGACTGCTTGGCGCGACGGTCTGCTTGCTCAAACCGCTGACCGACGCGGAACTGGCCAGCGCCTGGACCGCTCGCGCCCGCCAGCGTGGCCTGGAACCCGATCCGGCGGCGGTCAAATGGCTGCTGCGCCACCAGCCGCGCGATTTCAAGAGCCTGATCGGTACGCTCGATCGTCTCGACAATGCCGCTCTGGCCGCGCGCCGGCGTTTGAGTCTGCCGTTTGTGCGGGAGTTGTTGCAGGGCTAGGGCCGCGGACGGCAAGAGGAAACTGCACAAGTTGGGAGTCGGGAGTGCGCATCGTGAAGTGGTTCGCTGGTGCTGGTACTGATGTTGCTTGTGCTGCTGTTGCTGCTTTCGCGTTGGCTTGAGCTCTCGCTGTTACTCCCGACTCCCAACTCCCGACTCCGAAGCCACGCACCAACCAGATCGAAATGCATTTTAGTCCGTCACTTTTCTGCCATCCAGCCGTCATCTAGTTGTTATAATTATTTCACTCAAATGACAATGGAACGCCCGTGCGCCACAGCCGGATGCTTGCCGCTGGCCTGTGTCTGGTCCTGGCCGCCACTGCCTCAGCCCCAGGCTACGGTCAGCACGGTGATATGGACCCAAGCTGGTCGATGCTGGCTAACACCCGAACGCGGCTGGAGGCTCAGCCGGACCGGGCTTTCGGCACCGACCGCGCCGGCGAGACTGGCCTGTTCCAGCGCATCCAATTGGGTCTGCAGTGGTCCGACGGCGGCTGGCAATTCGAGCTGCTGCCGGCCTGGCACGCGGCGGTCGAATTGACCCACAGCCGCTCCGCCGATCACAGCCCGCCCGACCTGCAGCGCGCCCATCTGGGTTGGACCTCGACGCAGGATCAGGACAGCCTGCGCTGGCGGCTGGGGCGTCAATCGATGCTGCTCGGCCTTGGCAGGATCCTCAGCACCAGCAATTCCAGCAACCAGCAGGGAGCTTTCGACGGGGCGCAAGTCTGGATCGATCGCGGTCGTTGGCAGTGGCAGGCACTATGGGCCGAGCCGGTGTTGATTCGGGATGGATCGGCCTTCGACGATCACCGCGACGCCTCACAACGTATCTACGGTATGCAACTGGCGACGCCATGGCCAGGTAGCGAGAGCGGGCACCTGGAGGCGCACCTGCTGCGCTATCGGCTGGCGCCGCATGGAGCACACGAACTGCGCAATGCGCTGGGCTTGCGCTACAGCGGCACGGCGCACCATTGGCGCGTGGACCTTGAAAGCCAATGGCAGGTCGGCCCCAACCGCGACCGACCGGCCCGTGGCTG
>JBGTIE010000350.1:0-7619 GCA_041745855.1 Lysobacterales bacterium
AGCTCGAGAAGACCGCGATCTGCGGCACCGATCTGCACATCTATCTGTGGGACGAGTGGTCGCAGCGGACGATCAAGCCCGGTCTGGTCATCGGGCACGAGTTCGTCGGTCGCATCCATGAAGTCGGCACCGCGGTACACAACTATCAGACCGGCCAGCGGGTTTCGGCCGAGGGCCATATCGTCTGCGGTGTCTGCCGCAACTGCCGCGCCGGCCGCCAGCACCTGTGCCCGAACACGATCGGCATCGGCGTCAATCGCAACGGCGCCTTCGCCGAGTACGTCGCCGTGCCGGCGAGCAATCTGTGGCCGATCCCGGATCAGATCCCGTCGGAACTGGCGGCCTTCTTCGATCCTTACGGCAACGCTGCCCATTGCGCGCTGGAGTTCGACCTGATCGGTGAGGACGTGCTGATTACCGGCGCCGGCCCGATCGGCATCATCGCCGCCGGCATCGCCCGCCACGTCGGCGCGCGCAATGTCGTGGTCACCGATGTGAATGATTACCGCCTCAAGCTCGCCGCCGACATGGGCGCCACCCGTACGGTCAACGTCACCCGCCAATCCCTGGCGTCGGTGATGGGCGAGTTGCAGATGGAGGGCTTCGATGTCGGCATGGAGATGAGCGGTAACCCGGGCGCCTTCAACGACATGCTCGATGCGATGTACCACGGCGGCAAGATCGCCCTGCTCGGGATCCTGCCCAAGGGTGCCGGAATCGACTGGGACAAGGTCATCTTCAAGGGCCTGGTGCTGCACGGGATCTATGGCCGTCGCATGTACGAGACCTGGTACAAGATGACCCAGATGCTGCTGACCGGTTTTCCGCTGCAGAAAGTCCTTACCCACCAGGTCGGCATCGATGATTTCCAGCGCGGTTTTGACCTGATGGCCTCGGGCCAGTGCGGCAAGGTGGTCTGCAACTGGAACTGATTGCGCGTAGAGCCCGCAAAATTTCGGGGCAAATCGTGCCTTCCACTGCTTCCCTGATGTGAAGGCTGGAGTACGATTGGTAACCTGTCATTGACTGGGGAGAAGTCATGAAGTCTGCGAATGTTGCTGTGATCCTGTTCGGCCTGGGCATGGCTACCGCATTGCCCGCAGAAACGCTGTTGATCGAGCGGGCCCAAAAGGCGCAAGTGACGGCGACACCGTCGCGCGGCTCGACCATGGACTCGGTGCGGGCCCAGTATGGCGAGCCTGCACAGGCCCATGCGGCGGTCGGTCAGCCTCCGATCACGCGCTGGGACTATCCGGCATTTGCCGTTTATTTCGAACATCGGCACGTAATCAATTCGGTGCTGCACAAATCACACGAATTCGAAGTGGGCCCGCGCCGCGTTGCCCAGCCTGCCCGATGAGGCCATGAAGCAATCCGACCAGGCACTCTTAGCGGCCGACGAGCGGCATCTGCCGGCAGAATGGACTGCGCAGGACGCCGTGTTGCTGGCGTGGCCACATGCCGGAACCGACTGGGCAGCCAATCTGAGCGAGGTGCGTGCGTGCTACCGCGACCTGGTAAGCGCCCTGCAGCCCCACGTGCGGGTCTTGCTGCTGGTAGCCAATGATGAGGTGGGTCGCGATGCGCGCGCCGCGCTGGCAGGCCCGGTCCTGCCCGGCCGACTGCGGCTGCTTGAGCTCGACTACCACGATACCTGGCTGCGCGATTCGGGCCCGATCACGGTGGTCGATGACGATGGCCCGCTGTGGCTGGACTTCCGCTTCACCGGGTGGGGCGGCAAGTTTGACGCACAGACCGATGACGCGCTGGTGGCTGGGCTGCAGACGCTGTCGACTTTCGCCCACATGCGTCGCGAACGGATCGACTTTGCGCTCGAGGGTGGTGCGATCGAGAGCGATGGTGCCGGCACGATCCTGACCACCTGGCGTTGCCTGGCCCAGCGTCATGGCAACCAGCGACCGGAACAGACCCTTGCCGACTTGCAACGCAGCCTGGGCGCCGAACGGGTAATCGCACTCGAACATGGCGCGCTGGAAGGCGACGATACCGATGCGCATATCGACACTCTGGTGCGCTTTGCCAGCGTCGACACCATTGTCTACCAGGGTTGTCAGGACCCGCAGGACCCGCACTATCCGGAGCTGCGCCGGATGGCCGATGAACTGACCACGCTGCGCACGCTCAATGGCGCCGCCTACCATCTGCACGAGTTGCCATGGGCCCCGGCCATCCACGCGGCCGACGGACGTCGGCTGGCGGCATCGTATGCCAATTTCCTGATCAGCAATGGTGCGGTGTTCATGCCCGGCTACGGGGTGACTAGCGATCAGGCCGCGGCTGAGGTTCTGGCCCAGGCCTTCCCCACTCACAGCATCGTGCCAGTGCCGTGCCGAGCGCTGATCGAACAGAATGGCAGCCTGCATTGCATCACGATGCAATTGCCGCACGACACGGTCTGCGACGCCTGACTGTTGCAAGTGGCCCTCAGGGCGGGCGCCGGCGCGGCCACCAACACACACGCACAAGGAGTACCCATGCCCGGCCGTATCGGTCAGTTGCGCGAAGTCATCGTGTTCCAGTTCAAGCTGGTGCTGGACGCCGTGCGCGACGTGGTCATCAGTCCACTGTCGCTTGGCGCGGCGGTGTTGGACTTCCTGCTACCCGCTCGCGACGGCAGCCGCTGGTTTCATCGGGTCCTGGCGCTGGGTCGCCGAACCGAGGCACTGATCGGGTTGTGGAACGTTGCCGGCCGTGACCAGGCTTCGTCCGACGACATCGATGCCGGTGTGCGCAAGCTGGAAGACTGGCTGCGCAGCGGCAAGGCCCCGGGTCAAGCCAGGGACCAACTCCGTGCCATCTCGGACCGGATCAACCAGACCCTGCGCGAGGCACGCGGCCAGGACGGCGAGATCGAAGCACAGCCACAACGGCCGCCTCCGCCGAATCCTTCAAGCCCGCGTTCCAACTGATTGCTGTTGCTGTTGCTGTTGCTGTTGCTCTCTCCGCGTCTCCGCGTGAAATGCTCCTGCTCTTCGCCACGTCGGGCGCGGCGGTACTCCCTGACGGCGTCCTCGATGGCTGCCGGGTGCACGGCCAGGCGTAAGTGGCCATCATCCAGACCGTTGCCTCCGATTCCGATTCCGATTCCGATTCCGACCCCGACTTCGCATCGACGCATCGACGCATCAGTTTGAATCGTGCCCTCGCTCTTCTGGTCCCTGGGCCCTCGCTTTCCTGGGCCCTAGCTCTCCCGTGCCTTCATCACCCGGTCCAGCCGGGCAAACACCTCGGCGCGGGAAAAAGGCTTCTTCATGAAGTCGTCGGCGCCAATCTTTTGCGCCCAGAACTGCTCGGTCGCCTGTTCATTGCCGCTCATCATGATGATCGGCACGTCCGCCGTCGCGGCGGCCTTGCGCAGCTTGCGCAGCGCGGCAAAACCATCCATCCCGGGCAGGACGATGTCGAGGAAGATCACGTGCGGCTCGCGTTCCTCGGCCAGTTCCACGCCGGTTTCGCCATCAAAGGCCTCGATTGGCTCATACCCATTCTGCTCCAGCATCCGCCGCAGCATGGTCACTACCGTGGTTGAGTCGTCGATGATCAGTACCCGGGTACCCTTGCGGACTCTCGGCCGGTTCCTGGTGCGCCGGTCGTCATTGGCTTCCTTGCTGCCGAAGATCCTGCGCAACAACTCGAACAATGCGGTCATGATCGATCTTCCCCCTGATCTCGATCCGGCCGTCCGGCCGTCACCGAAGTTTAACCTACGGCGACCGGTTCCCGACTGCCGTGAGCACCGCTGCGATGGGCGTTCATCAGTGCCGCGAAACGATCGAACAACTCACGCAGATCGTGCGGCCCGGGGCTGCCCTCGGGATGCCCCTGGAAGCTGAAAGCCGGCGCATCGACCGCTTCCAGCCCTTGCAGACTGTGGTCGAACAGTGAGCGATGGGTTACCCGCGCGTTCGCCGGCAGGCTCGCCTCATCCACCGCGAAACCGTGATTCTGACTGCTGATCAGGACCCGCCCGCTGGCCAGCTCCAGCACCGGATGGTTAGCGCCATGATGGCCAAACTTCATCTTCAGTGTCTTCCCTCCCAGCGCCAGGCCCAGCAACTGATGGCCCAGGCAGATGCCGAAAATGGGTAAGCGCGCCTGCAGGAACTGGCGGATCGCCGCGATGGCGTAATCGCAGGGTTCCGGATCACCCGGGCCATTGGACAGAAATACGCCGTCGGGCTTGCGTGCGAGCACTTCGGTGGCGCTGGTGCGGGCCGGGACCACATGCACCTCGCAGCCTTGATCGACCAGCAGGCGCAGGATGTTGCGCTTGATGCCGTAGTCATAGGCGACCACCCGGAAGCGCCGGGCGGCGGCCGGGCGCGGCGCTTCGATAGCCAGATCGTGGCTGCCCTCGCTGTAGTCGTAGGCGCTCGTGGTGGTCACGACCCGAGCCAGATCCTGCCCCTTCAGATCGGGTGTGGCGCGGGCAATCGCGATGGCCGCCTCGGCGCTGACCTCCGGCCCGCTCATGATGCAGCCGGGCTGGGCACCGCCATCACGCAGCACCCGAGTCAACGCACGGGTGTCCAGTTCGCTGATCGCAACGGTCCCGTGACGTTGGAGATAGCTCTCCAGATCCTCCTCGCTGCGCCAGTTGCTGGCCCGTTTTGAAGCATCGCGGATGATCAGGCCGGCGGCCTGGATCCGACCGGACTCGGCGTCGTGCCGATTACAGCCGACATTGCCGATGTGCGGGCAGGTGAGCGTCACCAGCTGGCGGCAGTAGGAGGGGTCCGTCAGGATCTCCTGATAGCCGGTCATCGCGGTGTTGAACACCACCTCGCCGGCCGCCTGCCCGCGCGCACCCAAGGCGCGGCCCCAGAAACAGCGACCATCGGCCAGGGCAAGGACGGCGGCAGATGGCGACGCGGCTGAACTCATGACCTGTTCCCGAAAGGCGCTCACGCCGGGTCGGGCGCAGCACGCGCCGACCGGCTCACAGCAGGATGGGCGAATGATAGCGGATCGGGGGCGGCGTGGTGCTACGGAGCTTCAGCCCGTCTGACGGGTCCAAGGGCCCAGGGCTCAGGGCCCAGTCCAGAGCCTGTTTCAAGGCAAGGTTGAGCAGAGGGTCATTCCTCATCGTCCAGCGAGTCTCGAAGCGGCTCTTGCTCTACTGGGCCCTGGGCCCTGAGCCCTGGGCCCTGGTGTCCAGTCGTCCATGGTGCTCTCCCGCACAGACCACACCGATGCCAGTGCCGCAAGCTGGCGCATCCTCGGTCGCCTTTGGAGACGCCGCATGAACTACGAACAGAACGATACCTACGGCATGTACAAGGTCAAGCCGCTCAGCGCTGGCCCTGATGACCGTACCGGTCCCGGTCCGCATCTGATGGGCGCCGGAACCCTGGTCGGCAACGATGTCTACAACAAGGACTCTGAAGACGTCGGCGACATCAAGGAAATCATGCTCGACATGCGTAGTGGCAAGGTGAGCTATGCCGTTCTGTCCTTCGGCGGGTTCCTTGGCATGGGTGAGAAACTCTTTGCCGTGCCGTGGGAGGCGCTGAGCCTGGACACGACCAACAAGCGTTTCGTGCTCGACGTTGACAAGGAGCGCTTGCAGGGCGCGCCAGGATTCGACAAGGACCACTGGCCGGACATGGCTGATGCCAACTGGCAGCGTGGCATCCATGCCTATTACGGCACCCAACATCACAGCGACAGCTCGCGCCTGTAGCAGCCCTTGTCCAATTCAACCTCCCTGATGCATGAACCAGATCCGCGCCCGGTAGCCACCGGGTGGCGGCCTTCTGCCCCAGCCTTGTCCACGGATACGACGATGCAGATCCGGGTCGGTTTCGAGATCGGGTACGAATGTCCGGTGCCCACGCCCATGCTGTTGTCGCTGAGCATTCACCATGCCCATGTCGGCCAACTGATCCGCGCCGATCATCTGGTCACCGAGCCATCCGTGCCGATCTCCGGCTACCGCGATCTGTATGGCAACTGGTGCAGCCGCATAGTCGCGCCAGCCGGCCGCATCATCCTGCGCAGTGACGCGCTGCTCAGCGACACCGGCGTGCCTGATCCGGTCGACCGCAACGCGCAACAGGTCCCGGCCGAGTTGCTGCCCGACTCAACGCTGTTGTACCTGCTTGGCAGCCGCTATTGCGAAACCGACCAGCTTGGCGACATCGCCTGGGCGCGGTTTGGCTGCATCGAAGGGGGCTGGGCACGAGTGCAGGCCATCTGCGACTTCGTCCAGCAACACATCAGCTTCGGCTACGAGCACGCCAGCCACACCCGCACCGCGCTGGAAAGCTACCGGGTACGGCGCGGCGTGTGCCGCGACTACGCTCATCTGGCGATAGCCCTGTGCCGCGCCATGAACATCCCGGCGCGCTATTGCACTGGCTACCTGGGCGACATCGGGGTCGAACCGCCCTACGGGCCGATGGACTTCGCCGCCTGGTTCGAGGCCTGGATCGGCGATCGCTGGGTTCGCTTCGATCCACGCAACAATGTCCCGCGTATCGGCTATGTGCTGCTGGCACGCGGCCGCGACGCCTGCGACGTGGCGCTGAGCAACTCCTTTGGCTCCACCCGCCTGGTACGTTTCGAGGTCCGGACCGATGAAGTGGTCGCCACCTGAGATCCATCGGCTGCACCAACCGCCCTCGACGATCATTTCGCCGGGCCTGGCACGATGACGTATTGCGTCGGCGTCAAATTGGAAGACGGGCTGATCTTCGCCAGCGATTCGCGCACCCACGCTGGTGTCGACAACTACGCCCAGTTCTGCAAGATGACGGTGTTCGAACGCAGCGGCGACCGCGTGCTGGTACTGCTGAGTTCGGGCGGTCTGGCCGCCACCCAGGCCATCCTGAACCTGTTGCGGCAGCGCGCCAACCGCCCTGGCCAGCACATCTGGAATGCGGCTACCATGTTCGATGTGGCCAACGTCGTTTCCGATGCGATGCGCGATATCGAGCGCAGGGACGGGCCGCACATGCAGGCAGGCGGGCTGAAGTTCAACGCCTCCTTCCTCCTCGGCGGCCAGATCGCCGGCGAGGAAATGGGCCTGTATCGACTCTACGCCGAAGGCAACTTCATTGAGGCCAGTGTCGAGACCAATTATCTGCAGACCGGTGAAACCAAGTACGGCAAACCAATCCTCGATCTGGTCGTCACCTCGACCGCCAGCATGCAGGACGCCACCAAGTGCGTGCTGGTGTCCTTCGAGTCGACAATGTTGAGCAACCTGTCGGTCGGGATGCCTATCGACCTGCTTTGCTACGCCCGCGACAGCCTGCAGGTGACCATGCAACGTCGCTTCGAGCCCGACGACCAGTACTTCGATCAGCTTACCGCGCAGTGGCTGGAAGGCACCCGGACCGTCTTCCGCGAGTTGCCGCCACTGGCGTGGTGACGGCGCGAGGGCCCAGGGCCCGGTGGGATGATCAGGGTGCGATTCAAACCGATGCATAGGCCGCTCCATCAACTCCGAGTTCTCCGCCGCCAGGGAGCTCACCTCGGGGTCGGGGTCGGAATCGGTATCGGAATCGATCCTTCGCCACTTCGTGAACCGTGTAGTCACGCCGCACCTGGGTTGTCAGCATCGCACACGATCTGGTCCCGTGCGGCACTACTCC
>JBGTIE010000351.1:0-9856 GCA_041745855.1 Lysobacterales bacterium
CAATCGACGCCGGCACGGACAGTTGCTGCGGCCGCTCATGCCAGCGCAGCACACCCTCGACCCGCTGCCGACCGGTCTCCAGCCACAGCTGCGGGCTCGCCCCGGCCAGACTGACCGCCACCGACTGGCCATTGACGCTGACCTGATCCGGCCAGGCCTCAGCCGATCCCGGCAAGCCAACCCAGCCGGCCTGGCGGACCAGCCACTCGATCCGGAAACGCCCACCGTCGCGATTCAGCTCCAACTGCAACGAGCCCGGATAGCGACAATGCCGCGCCGCTTCCTCAGGGCTGTCGACCCGATCATGCCGGGGTGGACAATCCAGGTACTCCAGCCCATGCAGGACCCAGTCGCGCCAGCGCTCCAACTGGTCGGGCGCGCCGGTTGCTTGTGCCAGGGGTGACAGCAGCAAGGCGGTCCAGAGCAGCGCGCACACCCGCGCCAGATTCATCCATCGCCCAGTAGCAGTGCGCGACATCGTCAACGTCCCCCCGGTAGCCAGTTTGGCGTATCGCTCAGACCGCCGTTTGCGGTCGGAGTTGCTGGGAGCATAGCCGTGAATGTCGCGCGAAGGCAGCGCCTGTGAAATTCCGGGTGCACGTCAAGGTGGTGCTGTGAGGGCTCCGCACGGATCCAAGGGTCCAGGGCTCAGGGCCCTGGGCCCAGTTCCGAGCCAATCCAAGGCGAGTACGGCACCGGGCCGGCTCTTGACCTGCTGGGCCCTGGGCCCTCAAATGCACGCGACCCGTCTGACGTCAGATTGACCCATACCCTTCAATCCCGCCGCAGCCCCCCGCAGCAACGCGCAACAACCGCGCCTCCAGTGCGCCATGTTGACACTGTCCGACGGGTCGCCGCGGATGCATGCTGATGGTCGAACCACACCCGCTTGACTCCCGAAGGAACCCGACATGCGCTTTTCCCCACTGGCTCCCATTGCCCTGTGCGCCCTGCTCCCGCTGGCCCAACTGCAGGCCGAAGAACCCACCGCTCCCCCACCACGCCCGAACTGCGACGGCGCCGAGCATCGGGCCTTTGATTTCTGGATCGGCGATTGGGACGTCAGCAGCAATGGCAAGCCGGCCGGCCGCAATACCATCAGCGTCGACCACAAGGGCTGCACGCTGCGCGAGGAATGGCGCGGTGCCGGCAGCCACGGCAGCAGCCTCAATGCCTATGACCGCCGCAGCAAGCAGTGGAAGCAGTTCTGGATCGACGACAGCGGCATGCTGCTGGAACTGGTCGGCGGTGTCGAAGACGGCAACATGGTCATGGCCACCCACATTGACGGCCCACGGGGATCGGCCACCCACCGCATCACCTGGACCCCCAACGCCGACGGCAGCGTCCGCCAGCATTGGCAGTCCAAAGCCGATGGCAGCGAAGAATGGACTACGGTGTTCGACGGCTTGTATGTCCGCAGGAAAGATTGAGCGCAACCAGGCGGTCGAGATACGCGAGCCTTCACCGGCAGCCACCACGTCAGCTATGCTTACCGGCTCACGGAGGGGTGGCCGAGCGGTTTAAGGCACCGGTCTTGAAAACCGGCGTGGTAGCGATACCACCGTGGGTTCGAATCCCACCCCCTCCGCCAATGCGGTTCGCAATCCCCTGATTATTCTCGAAATTCTTTTGATTTGGTGTTCGTTTCAGCGCTGCGAAAGCAAGCTAAGTGCTGTGGCCACCGGCAGATACAGGGTGCGCGGTCGCATGACTATGGGCGCAAAGCCAAAGGCCGCGTAGAACGCCGCCGCGTTGTCGTCGATGGCGTCAGCGAAGATGGCGTGTGCCCCGACAGGCGCGGCGGCGACAGTCTTTATGGCGTCGAACAGCAAGGCTTCGCCAAGTCCCAGTCCGGCGAACGCGGTATCCCGACCAAGCCAGCCAATCAACACTGCAGGAACGCTCGGATACCGCGGCAGCTTCTTCGCCAACGGCTCGGGCACATCGGTCAAAGGTACGTTGCTGGACGACAAGGTGTAGAAGCCGGCGACTCGATTGGTCACGCTCTCCCTCGCAACGAAGCAAGTTGCGTAATTACGCTTTACGTCCTGCGCCACCGTCTCGCGAAAGTAACTGTCTATTCTGTCGTTGCCGCAGCTGAAGTCTGCCTTCTTGTGAATTTTGGCCAGCGGCTCGATCGCAAAACGCGTGCTCACCGTCGCTCGATCAACTCTGCATGGCGCCTGGCCGCGCGCGCCATCCGCTCATTCGGCTCGGGCGGATCGATCAGCGCTTTGGCGAAGCGGATCTGATCCTCGCGCGCCAGGCGCATGATGTCAGCGTCCTCGACGACGCGCCTCGCGTCCTCGCCAGCGGTGGCAATGAGATATCCGGTCAGGGTCATTCCGCGCAAACGCGCAGCACGCTGCATCTGGCCATATACCTGGACCGGGATGCGTGCTTCCAATCGGGCGGTTTCAGATTCGATTTCAGGCTTGGGCATGACGGGTTCCTCCACCTCAATTTGTACGGCAATTTGCCGTATCTATCAAGGCTTCCGATTTCGTGTGAGTAACGCCGGTCTTGAGTCCTTCTGACCGGATCTCGTGCAAAAACGGTCATCGGCAAGGCCAGCCAGGCGCCAGCGCGCCACGGTACGCACTCCCGGCTAAACAGCCGGAGCAGTCGCGTCCATCCACAGCTCAATTTCCGCCCCGCTACCCGAGCCTCACTGATACGTCTTGATCGCCGCCTTGCAGATCGAGCCTTCCGGGTTCTCCCGACAGGAATCGCGCATGCCTTCGCAGGCGGCGACGCCGATCTTGCGGGCCGACTCCACCGCGGTGTGGGCGATCATCTTCGCCGCCGCATTGTCCTGGCCTGCCGCGGCCGACTCGGCTTCGGCCAATTGCGCCTCCAGCCGGCTGACACAGTTGGCGTAGACACGGTCGGCCGGATCGATGCTGCAGCCAGCGAGCAAGCTCAGGGCGATCAGACAGATCAGCGGACGCATGGTGATTCCTTGGCGGAGGCGAGAGGGCGTCATCTTAGCCGAAGCAACAACGGCAGCGCCGGGCTCTTCCCTTTCTGGGCCCTGTGCCCTGTGCCCTGGGCCCTGTGCCCTGTGCCCTGTGCCCTGCCCTGAGCCCTGGGCCCTAGTTCGTCGCACTCCACACCAGGTTGAAGCCCACCGAGCGCTCCTGGCCGAAGGTCGACAGCTCATCGGCGGTGGCGAAGTAGTCCTCGTTGAGTGCGTTTCGCAGATACAGCTGCAGCTTCCAGCTCTCGCCGATGCGCCAGTTGAGATCCAGGTCGAGGATATCCACCGCGTGGCGCTCAAGCTCATCAAAGCCGGGCCGGTCCATCGCCCAACGGTGGGTGTAGAAGGCGCCGAGAGTGACGTCGGTGAACTCGTAGCGTGCTTCCAGCGTGGCAGTCAGCGGCGGCGAGCCATACAGCGGGTCGCCGGTCATTTCATCCTTGCTGCGCACCAGGGTGGCCCCGGCCCGGAGTGACAGGCTGGAGGTCGCGCTCCAGCCCAGGCTGCCTTCGGCGCCGTGCAGCTTGGCCGAGCCGATATTGGTATAGCCGTTGATGTCGCCCTCGATCTGGAACAACTGGATCAGATCGTCGACCCTGGTCTGCCAGATGTGAATGACGCCGTCGAAGTCGCCCGACTGCCAGCCGTAGCCCAGATCGATCCCGCGTGAGCGCTCGGTGCTGAGGTTCGGATCACCGACGATCTCGCCGACCGCGGTGATGCCGGTGAAATAGCGCTCCTCGAGGGTCGCGAAGCGATAGCCCGAGGCCAGGCTCAGGGTCCAGCGGCTGCGTTCGGTCGGGGTCCAGGCCGCACCCAGGGTGTAGGCCTGATCCGAGTCGCTGGCCTCGGCACCGGCCTGCGCCTGATCGATAGTGCTGTGGCGGGCGCCGAACTCCAACCCAAGCTGCGGCGAAACTTGCCAGTCGGCCAGGCCGAACAGCGACCACGCATCCTCGCTGGCGTCGCGCAGGCTGAAGCTGCGATTGCTCAAGCTGCCGCGGGCGTCGAAGCCGTTGACATCGCGCCGACCGAGATACTCGACCCCGAAGTTGTAGTTGAAATCCCCACGCTGCAGCATCTGCTGGACCGTTGTGCCATAGTCGAAGCTCTCGATATAGGCGAAGGTGTCGGCCGAACCGGGGCGCTGGTTGAAGGTCAGCAGCGACTGGTCGTGGGCGTAGACGCTGGCGGAGAAGCCGTTGTCATGCTGCAGGCGCAGGCGTCCGAGGACGTGATCGTCCTCGGGATAGGTCGTGTCGCGGGCCGGAAAACGGCTGTTGGACTTGCCGATGTCGTCGGTCTGCGAGGGCAGCAGCAAGGCGTCGAAGGCGAAATCCCCCAGCCGGGCGCGGTATTGCAAGCTGGCGCTGATGCGATCAAAGCTGCTGTTCAACGGAGTGCCGTTGGCCGCCTCGCTGTCGCCGGCCCGATGGCGCGCGGCGGCGATGGAGAAGGACTCGTTGCCGTAGCCGGCCATGACGCTGGTCTCATTGCCGGAGCTGGCATAGCCGACGCTGGCCTTGGCCTGGTCGAACCAGCGCGGTTCGATCGAGATTGCACCGCCCAGCGCGCCCGGACCGAAGTGCACCGTGGCTGGACCGCGAGTCACATTGATCGCGCCGAGCAGCGAGGGCTCGACGAAGGCCACCGGCACGCCGGCACGCCGCTGCGCGGTGATCGGCATGCCGCCAACCAGAACCAGGATGCCGTTGCCACCGCTGCCGCGAATGGAGAAGGTCTCGAACAGGCCGTTCTGGCCGGTCGAGCCGACCCCGGGTACGCGCGTGATCAGGTCCTGAAAATCCACCGGAGCCCCGACCGAGTCCTGCCAGCTGACGTATTCGGTGGCCAATGCCGAGGGCACATGGGCAACGGTCCCGCGGGCGGTCACGGTCACCGGGTCGACGGTCTGCAGATCCACTTCGGTGTCTTCCGCCTCGCTCGCGTCCAACGGGGGACCATCGATGTCTGCGGACGCCAGCGCGTTGCCATCGATCGCGTAGAGATCGGCACCCGGGTTGTCGCCGCCCGCCTGGGCCAGCACGGGCATGCTGCCCACGCTGCTGAATGCCAATAGGGCGCCGAGCAATCGGCACCAGACCGAATACGCCATCAACCTGCCTTGAGTTGGATTGGCCGGAGGACCCCGGCGCAGCACCGCAGTGTACGGGCTACTGGCCCGCTGTGCATATGCCGCAAGGGGGAGGCAGCCGCGAGGCATGCGCCGGATCATCGACGCTCACTCTGGTCTGGATCGGTTTTGGTTGGGGTTCAGGGAAGCGGCGCGGACTGCGCGAGTGGAGGGCGCACGAGTCAGTTGCTGCTAGTCGGTGTTAGAGGCGCTCGGCATGCAGAACAACGCAAGGCCGAGGACGAGATAGGGGAAACTGAAGGCGTTCATCTACAACCCCAGCGCGAGCCGCAGTCCGAGATTCACCCGCTCCATCATGCGTCCGGGTACCGCACCTACGCAATCGTCAAGCAGGCTACGGTCCACCGTGAGCAGCTGCGATACGTTGACCACCGAGGACTTGGACAGGCCGGAGTCGGCTTTTCCTAGTCGCACATTCCCCGGAGCTTCTGCGAGCGCAAGATTCGACGTGATGACCGCGACGATGACTGTGGCAATGCGACTTGCATTGAAGGGGTTGGCCTGCACGACCAGTACCGGGCGGCGCATCCCCGGACCAGACCCTGCCGGGCTCGGGAGCGCGGCCCACCAAATCTCACCACGCCTCATGTGATAGCGCCTTGAGCTGCGCGGACATCAGCTCGGGTTCCATGCCCGACGACTCTCGACCGTAGACCTCATCGAGTCTTGCGGTCACGCTCGATGCGCTGCGTGCCCGCAGGAAATCTGCCAGTGCTTGCGCATAGAGTTGACTGCGCGAAATGCCGAGTTCTTCGGCCAGCAACTCGGCGGCGTCAAAGACGGGGTCCGGCAGCGAAATGGCGACTTTCATGCGGCGACGGTATCACCGGAGTATGACCTGGACAAGGATTGCACGGGGATTCGAGACGTTGACTGCTGAACCGTGATTACCCAAGCGCACTGAGGACACGCGGGAACCCGAGGTGTACTCGGCCATACACGGTGCGCTTCACCCGGCTTTGTTGCCCAAGTGGAACTCGGGGTTCCCAGCGCAGCGAAGCCGTGGCGTGGTCAATTCAACCGGATGCTCGCTGTGAAGGGAGTAGACTCGGCAGTCGATCCGGAAGGGATGTCGATGATGACTTTGCGCACGTCTGGTTGTTTGTTCGGTCTGGCCCTGCTGCTCGCGCCGCCGTTGACCACGGCAGCCGAGGAAGCCGTCGACTGGTCGCTGCTGACCCCCTTCGGCGCCACGCTCGCGGGCAACGAGGCTGGCACCATACCCGCCTGGGATGGTGGTATCACCGCGCCGATCGCCGCCTACGCAGGGCCCGGATCGATGCATGCCGATCCGTACGCCGACGATGGCGTGCTGTACACGGTCAGTGCGGACAATCTCGAAGACCACGCCGCGCACCTGACACCCGGCTTGCAGGCGATGCTCAAGCGCTACCCGACTTTCCGAATTCCGGTTTACCCCAGCCGGCGCAGTCATGCCGCGCCGCAATGGGTCTACGACAACACCAAACGCAACGCGTCCAGCGCCCGGCTGAGTGCCGATGGCAACGGCATCGAAGGCGCCTTTGGGGGAATCCCCTTTCCGCTCGCCGACAGCGCGCTGCAGGTCTACTGGAATCACGTCACCCGCTGGCGTGGCCAGTACATCGTCAGCAGCGCCAGCGACGCCAATGTCTATCAGGACGGCAAGCACACGCTGACCAGCCGCAACACCGAAGTCATGTTCAACTACTACCGCAGCGGCGGTAGCGCCGACAGCCTGGACAATGTCCTGTTCTATCTGAAGTCGACCATCACCGCGCCGGCGCGGCTGGCGCGCTCGGGTGTGCTGGTCCACGAAACCCTCAATCAGGACGCCGCCGAGCGCCAGGCCTGGCTGTATGACAGCGGCCGTCGGCGGGTGCTGCGGGCCCCGCTGCTGGCCTTTGACATGTCGGTCAATGACGCCGACGGACTGCGCACCGCCGATGACACCGATATGGTAAACGGATCACCCAGCCGCTTTGACTGGAAGCTGATCGGCAAACAGGAAATGCTCATCCCGTACAACAACTATCGGCTCGAGGAAGGGAATCACGATGCTTTGCTGCAGCCGGGCCACCTGGCTCCCGGCCAGACCCGCTTCGAGCTGCACCGGGTCTGGGTCATCGAGGCCACCCTCAAGCCGAAGTGGCGGCACATCTACAGCCGCCGCGTCTACTACGTCGATGCAGACAGCTGGAGCATCGCCATCGCCGACCAGTACGACTCCAACGACCGGCTCTGGCGGGTCAGCCTGGCTTACCTGAAGAACTACTACGAAATGCCCGCTACCCTGCCCGCCGTCTATGTCTTCCACGACCTGCAATCAGGCCGCTACCACGTCCAGGGCCTGGCCAAGGACGGCAAGGAAGCGCTGACCCTGCAGCCCGTTCCCGGATCGGGCGAATTCACACCGGCCGCGCTGAGCCGCTTCGTGCGCTGAAGCGGCGCCGTTCGCGGTTGCCGCGCTACCCAAGAGCAAAGCGGCGCCAGGTCGCCGCACTGCTAAAAGGGGCCGCGCGGCGCACATTTGGAGTGCGCTGGCCTGACAGCGCTTTGCTTCTTCGCTCGTGTCCTTTCGAGACCGAAACTGGATCCGGATCTGCTACTCAAGAGCAAAGCGGCGCCAGGTCGCCGCACTCCAAAAGGGGCTGCTCGGCCCACATTTGGAGTGCGCTGGCCTGACAGCGCTTTGCTCTTCGCTCTTGAGCCCGCAATTTCTGTGACTGAGCAGCACGAGCTCCGTCGTGGATTAACAGACGTATAGACGTCTAGACGTCTAGACGTCTATTGCTGTAGTCTCCGCAGACAACGCCCCATCGTCGTCGGAGTTTCACAATGAGCCGCAACCGCCCTGCCCTTGCCACCTGCGCCGTGCGCGCCGCAATCGACAGCGACAGCGCGCACGGGGCGATCGTCCCGCCGCTGTGCCTGTCGAGCAACTTCAGCTTCGAGAGTTTTGCCAAACCCCGCCGCTACGACTACACGCGCTCGGGCAATCCGACCCGGGATGCGCTGGCTGACGCGCTGGCAGAACTGGAGGGCGGCGCCGGTGCGGTGGTGACCTGTACCGGCATGGCTGCCGTCACGCTGGCACTGCAGTTGGTGCCGGTCGGCGGCACACTGGTGGCGCCGCACGACTGCTATGGCGGCACCTGGCGGCTGTTCGATACGCTGGCGAAATCGGGACGCTTGCAACTCAAGCTGATCGACCAGGGCGATCTCGCTGCGGTCAACGCCGCCTTCGCCGAACCGGTCGACCTGCTCTGGATCGAAACGCCAAGCAATCCGCTGCTGCGGGTGGTGGATTTGCAGGCGCTGAGTGCTATCGCCCATCGACATGGCTGCCGGGTGCTGGCCGACAACACTTTCCTGTCGCCGCTGTGGCAGCGACCGCTGGAACATGGCGCCGATCTGGTGCTGCACTCGACCACCAAGTATCTCAATGGCCACAGCGATGTGGTCGGCGGCGCGATCATCAGCAAGACCGCCGAGTTGCAGCAGGAACTGGCCTGGTGGAACAACTGCATGGGGCTGACCGGCGCGCCTTTCGACAGCTATCTGACCCTGCGCGGGCTGCGCACGCTGCACGCCCGCCTGCGCATCCATGCCGAGAATGCGCAGGCGCTGGCCGAATTGCTGGCGCAGCACCCGGCGGTAGCGAAAGTCTACTATCCCGGCCTGCCGAACGATCCTGGCCATGTGCTGGCGCAGCGGCAGCAAGCCAGTTTCGGCGCGATGCTGGCCTTCGAACTGGCCGGCGGCGAAGATCAGGTGCGCGCCTTCCTGGATGGTCTGCGCCACTATTCGCTGGCCGAATCACTGGGCGGGGTCGAGAGTCTGGTCGCCCATCCGGCGACGATGACCCATGCATCGATGAGCCCCGAGGCGCGGCTGGCAGCCGGCATCTCGGAACAGTTGCTGCGGCTGTCGGTCGGCATCGAGGATGTGGCTGATCTGGCTGCCGACCTGAGCGCCGGCCTGGACCGGGTCCAGACCAGCCAGGCGACGGCGATACGCTGCGCGGCCTGAGCGGCGTTTCAGCCGGTCCAGCTGCGCCAGCGGTCGCACCATTGCCGCCAGCTGTAGTGCGCCTGTGCCGCAAGCAGGCCGGCGCCGCTGCCGCGGTATACCGACGCTAGACCGAAGCCGGCCAGGTCATCGAGCAGCGGTGGCTGTTCACCGCACAAGGCGTCGGCGATCAGTTCGCCGGCGAGCGTGGTGGGTGCCAGGCCGTGGCCACCGAAGCCCTGGGCGTACCAGATACCATGCTGCAACTGGCCGATCTGCGGCATCTCGTGACGGGCGTAGCTCATCAAACCGCTCCAGGCGCTCTCGACCGCGACCGGCCCGAGCTGCGGGAAAACCCGCGCCAGATCGCGCGACAGCAGCCTTGCGACATCTTCCGGCGAGCGCGAGCGGATCGAGATGCGGCCACCCCAGAGCAGCCGCTGTTCAGGGAGCGGGCGGTAGTAGTCAAACGCGAAGCGGCTGTCGTAGATCGCCGCGTTGGTGTGCAGGCAACGCTGCAGGCGCTCACCCAGTGGCTCGGTCACCATCACATAGCTTGCGATCGGCAGCATCGCGCGGGTCAGCGGACTGAAGCTGCCGCTCAGGTAGCCGCCTCCAGCCACGACGATGCGCTCGGCTTCAACCTCGAAGCCCGGCCCGATCACCCGCGTGGCACTGCCCTGGCGGGCCAGCCCGAGCACCCGGGATTGCTCGAAGATGCGCACGCC
>JBGTIE010000352.1:0-2167 GCA_041745855.1 Lysobacterales bacterium
CGGCGGCCCCTTGGCGCTGGCCGCGTCGCTGTTGCTGATGGTTGGGGTGGCGGCCAGCTGGTGGCTCGCCCCGCCCGCGCCGCTGACTGAAGATGCCCCCCACACGGCGATCGACCCGCTGCTGGCTGCCGCGGTCGATCATCTGCGGTACGAGCCTTTCGCGCTGACCAGCAAGGTTCAGGTCCCGCCGACGACCGTCAGCGGCCTGCTGGCACAACTGGGTCTGGCGCTGGCCCGGCCGGTCGAGGTCAACTACGCCTACCCGTGCCCCATTGGCGGCCAGCGCACGCTGCACATGGTGATGCAGGCCGAGACCGGACCGGTCACGGTGATCTATTTCCGCGAAGCGGCCGCCGCGGAAGTCGAGCAGTTCAGTCACGGCGGGATGAGCGGTCGTTCATTGAAGTATGGCGACGGCATGCTGGTGCTGATCGGCAACAACGCGGCCGAGATTGATCGCGTGGAACAGGTTTGGCGGGGGGCTTTGGGGGCCTAGGCAACCCGTTTGGACCGGAGCTTGGAGTCCAGGTGATGGTTCAGCGGGCCGGTATGGTTTTCAGGGCCCAGGGCCCAGAGAGGTCACGAGCCGCCTCGCTCGTAAAGTGCCAAACTCGCCTTCGGATTGGCTCTGGACTGGGCCCTGGGCCCTGAGCCCTGGGCCCTCGGATTCAAGCTGAGCCCTCGCATCTTCAGTTCGACACGCGCCCCCGACACCGCGTTGCGGTAGGATCGGCGTCCCTCGCGGGCGACCCGCCCCGGGTCAGCAGCACGACGAGAGCAGACGAGCGATTCATGGCGCGCATTATCGCGGTGACCAATCAGAAGGGTGGCGTCGGCAAGACCACCACCTGCGTCAACCTGGCGGCGGCCCTGGCTGAGGTCCATCGCAAGGTGCTGCTGATCGACCTGGATCCGCAGGGCCACGCGACGATGGGCTCGGGCGTGGACAAGAAGGAGGTCCGGCCGACTGGTTGCGAAGTCTTGCTGCAGGAAGTGGCCATCGACGAGGCGATCCTGAAGCTGCCGCATGGCTATGACCTGCTGCCCGGCAATGCCGACCTGACCGCTGCCGAGATGCGCCTGATGCCGCAGCCGGGCCGCGAAATGCGCCTGAAGACGCTGCTCGCGCCGATTCGCGACCGCTACCACTACATCATCATGGACTGCCCGCCGAGCCTGGGCGTGTTGACCCTCAATGCGCTGGCCGCGGCCGACAGCGTGCTGATTCCGATACAGTGCGAGTTCTTCGCGCTCGACGGGCTGTCGGCACTGCTGGAAACGATCAAGGCGGTGCGCGGCACGGTCAATCCGGACCTGCGCATGGAAGGCCTGCTGCGGACGATGTTCGATGTCCGCAACAACCTTGGCAACGAAGTTTCCGGTCAGCTGACCCGGCACTTCGGTGAGCGCGTCTTTCGCACCATCGTGCCGCGAAACGTCCGCTTGGCCGAGGCGCCCAGCCATGGCCAGCCGATCACCGGCTACGATCGCAGCTCACGCGGCGCAGTCGCCTATCTGGGCCTGGCTGGCGAAATCCTCCGTCGCGAACGCAGCGATGTACCCACCGACATTTGAGCGCAGCGAGCGCAGGATCGACAGCCATGGTTAGCAAGAAACGTGGGCTGGGACGCGGCCTGGCCGCATTGCTCGGCGACAGCGACGGATTGGAATCGGCCCACAGCGTGCGCGAACTGCCGATCGAGCAGATCCGGCCCGGTCGCTTTCAGCCCAGGACCCGGATCGACCCGGAAAAGTTGGCCGAACTGGCGGCCTCGATCAAGGCGCAGGGTCTGGTCCAGCCGATCGTCGTACGCGCGATCGAGGGCGGCTATGAGCTGATCGCCGGCGAACGGCGCTGGCGCGCCGCGCAGCAGGCCAGCCTGCGGCAGATCCCGGCGATCGTCCGCGAAGTGCCGGATCAGGCGGTGGTCGCGATGGCGCTGATCGAGAACATCCAGCGCGAGGACCTGTCGGCACTGGAGGAAGCGGTTGCGCTCAAGCGCTTGATCGAGGAATTCGACCTGACCCACCAGGCCGCCGCCGAAGCGGTCGGTCGCTCGCGTGCGGCGGTCAGCAACCTGCTGCGCCTGCTCGATCTGGAAGCGCCGGTGCGTGATCTGGTCGAGCACAAACGGCTGGAAATGGGTCACGCGCGCGCCTTGCTGGC
>JBGTIE010000353.1:0-10763 GCA_041745855.1 Lysobacterales bacterium
GCCACGGGCGAGGAAGCGGCCGATACCAGCGGGCAGACGGCGCATCGTTTCGCCTGGTTCAGAGACCACCTGGGCACCTTGCTGGAACGGCCGGCGCAGCCGCTCCCCGGCCGAGACGCCCATCACCTCGCCGCCGGAAGCCTCCTCCAGCATACGCGCGGCCGGCAATTCTGCCAGCCGCATCTGCAACAGATCGCTGCCATCGACCGCAAACATGCCCAAATCGGTGTCGACCAGAAAGCGCCCGTAATAATCGACAATGGTCGTCTCTGAGCGGATCTGGTAGCCCTCGCCCTGCAGCGGAATTCCCTCAAGCAGACTGGCCGCCGGGACCACCTGAGCGTATTCCAGGTTGCGGTCCTGTGCCTGCAGCGGCAGGCAACAGCACAGCAGGATCGGCAGCCACCGATAGTCAATCGGGGGGCATGGCCTATTGCGACACATCGCCATCACGCTGATCGAGTCCATGCACCGGCACCCTGCGCAGATCCAGTGTCTGCGGTGAACGCAGATTGGCCTGCTCGGGTCGATACCGCAACTGTCCGGCACTGTGGCCGATGGCCGAAAAACGTGCCCGCCGTCGCGCTTCGGCCTCCAGAGCGTTGACCGGGCGGGTGTCGTAGCTGCGTCCCCCGGGGTGACTGACGTGATAGACACAGCCGCCGAGGGAGCGCTCGTGGTCGACGTCGTAGAGGTCAAAACGCAGCGGCGCATCGACGCCCAGCGTGGGATGCCTGGCGCTGGAAGGATCCCACGCGCGGAAGCGCACGCCGGCCACGAACAGCCCACTCTGACTGGTTGCGGCCAGTGGCACCGGCCGCCCGTTGCACAGCAGCACCTGGCGTTCGGGGCGGAATTCACGCAGTCTGACCTGCAGCCGCTCGATCGAGGAGTCCACATAGCGCGCGGTGCCGACCGCACTCATCTCTTCGCCCAGCACTGGCCAGGGCTCGATTGCCTGGCGCAGCTCCAACTCGCAGGCGCCGATCTGCACCACGCCCAAACGCGGGAAGCGGAACTCGAAGAAGGCACTGAACCATTCTGGTGCGAAATCGAAGCCGGCCCGCTGCAGATCCGCCAGCACCTCGCGGAAATCCATTTCCAGATGGTGCGGCAGCATGAAGCGGTCATGCAGCTGTCCACCCCACTCGATCAGGCCGCCGCGGTATGGAGTGCGCCAGAAGCGCGCCACCAGGGCGCGCAGCAGCAGCATCTGCAGCAAGGCCATCCGCGGGTGCGGCGGCATCTCGAAGGCACGCAGTTCAAGCAGCCCGAAGCGATTGCTGCCCGTCGGATAGAGCTTGTCGATGCAAAACTCGGAGCGATGCGTATTGCCGGTCAGGTCGACCAGGAAGTTGCGTAGCAAGCGATCGACCTGCCATGGCAACTCACCCTCCTCACCGGCCTCGCGCTGGACCTCGATCTGCTTGTCCAGCTGCTCCAGCGCGATCCCCAACTCGTACAGATTGTCGTCACGCGCCTCATCCACCCGCGGCGCCTGGCTGGTCGGGCCGACGAAGGCACCGGAGAACAGATAGGACAGGCTGGGGTGGTTCTGCCAGTAGACCAGCAGGCTGCGCAGCAGATCGGGCCGCCGCAGCAACGGGCTGTCGGCCGCGCTGGCGCCGCCCAGAGTGACGTGATTGCCGCCACCAGTGCCCTCGTGGCGGCCGTCGACCATGAACTTGTCGGCGCCCAAGCGGCAGGCCCGGGCGTCCTCGTAGAGTCCCTCGAAGCGCTCGACCAGGCCGTTCCAGTCGGCCGCAGGATGGATGTTGATCTCCAGCACGCCCGGATCGGGTGTGACTGCCAACCGCTGCAGGCGGGGGTCAACGCCGGGCAGATAACCCTCCAGCACCAGCGTCAGCGACAGCTTCGTTGCGGTCTGCTCGAGTCGGCCCAGCAACTCGATAAACGCCTCGACACTGCCCAGCGGCGGAAGGAAGACGTGTAGCCGACCCTCGCGCAGCTGCAGGCACAATCCGGTGCGCACCACCTGACGTGGATCGGGCTGAGGCAGATCCTTGACCGCCTTGGCCTCGCTCTCGCCCAGCGGCGGGTGCGGCGCGAAGGGATCGGTGGCATGGCTGTCTTCGATCTCCTTCGGCAGCCGCTTGGGCAGACTGGCCAGCGGCAACCGGTAGCCCATCGAGGAGTCGCCGGCGAGCAGGAACAACTGTTCGCGCCGCAACGGCCAGCTGCTGCTGCGCCAGGCATAGCCGTCCGGCAAGCGGTCGTCGATCAGCGGCAGCAGGTAACCGGCCGGCTTGCCCAGCCCGCCCTGCAGGAGCATCCGCAAGCGCTGGCGGGCGCTGGCGTCGGTCAGGTCGTTGCGCAGCGGATCCAGATTTACCGGCGTGGCGGCCTCATTGGCGAGCACCGGCAGCGGATCCTCAAACGCCGCAATCAGGCGTTCAGAAGGCAGCCCCAGGCCTCGGCACAGCGCCTGACCAAAGGCCGCGACCTGTTCGATCGTAAGCTTGCCAGGCTCGCTCGGGTTCGCCAGCAACGCGCCGTCGCGCCACAGCGGCTGGCCGTCATTGCGCCACAGCACGGTCTGTGCCCAGCGCGGCAGCGCCTCGCCCGGATACCACTTGCCCTGACCATAGTGCAGGACCCCTCCGCGGGCGAAGCGCCCAGCCAGTCGCGCAAGCATCGCGGTGGCGATCTGGTACTTGGCCGGCGAATCGGCGCTGTGGTTCCACTCCTCGCCGTCCAGGTCGTCGACCGCGACGAACGTCGGCTCGCCGCCCATCGTCAGGCGCACGTCCTGGGCCTGCAGATCGGCGTCGACGCGCTTCGCCAGTTCCTGCACGCACTGCCACTGTTGCTCGGTAAGCGGGCGAGTCACCCGTGGCCGCTCGTGCAGCCGCCTGACCTTCATCTCGACCGAGAGCTCCGAGCCGCAGACATCGGTGCGACCAATCACCGGTGCAGCCGAGCCGGGTTCGGCGGTGCAGGCCAGCGGAATGTGGCCCTCACCGGTGAGCAGGCCGGAAGTCGCGTCCAGTCCGATCCAGCCCGCCCCGGGCACGTAGACCTCGGCCCAGGCATGCAAGTCGGTGAAGTCCGTGGTCGGTCCGGCCGGCCCGTCCAGCGGCACCTCGTCGGGCTTGAGCTGGATCAGGTAACCCGACGCGAACCGCGCCGCCAGGCCCATATGGCGCAAGGTCTGAACGAGCAACCAGGCACTGTCCCGACAGGAACCGCTGCCGAGCCTGAGCGTCTCGTCCGGCGTCTGCACGCCCTCTTCCATTCGCACAAGATAGTCGACCCGGCTGCGCACACGGCTGTTCAGCGCAACCAGGAAGTCGACCGTGCCCAGGTCGGCCGCAAACAACTCGCTGCGCGAGCTTTCCAGCCAGGCGTCGAAGGCAGCGCCCTGCGGCTCGACCTCAAGAAACGGCCGCAACTCGCGCGCCAGCGTGCCGGCGTAGTCAAACGGCACCTTCTCCGCACCTGGCTCGAGGAAGAAATCGAAAGGATTCAGGGTCACCAGATCGACGACCAGATCGACCTCGATCAGCAACTCGCTCGCCGGCTCCGGAAATACCACCCGCGCGACCCAGTTGCCATACGGGTCCTGCTGCCAGTTCAGGAAGTGCGACGCCGGCTCGATCCGCAGGCTGTAGGACTGCACCGGCGTACGCGCATGGGCTGCCGGCCGCAACCGGATCTCATGCGGCCCAAGGCCGACTCGACGGTCGAAGCGGTAGTGACTACGGTGGGTCAGTGCAACCTGGATGGACATGGGATCCTTCAGACGTGTTGGTAAAACCAATCCGGATCAGGCACTTCCATGAACGCGCGACGCACGCCCACGGCCCATTCCTGGCGGATCAGCTGAAAGTAGGGGTCGTCTTCCTGCACCCGCTGGCGCAACCCGACCTGGAGCGAATCTTCGCTGTACCAGCAGATCTCGATCGGTGGTCCGACCGAGACATTGCTGCGCATGGTCGAGTCATAGGACACCAGCACGCACTTGGTCGCTTCCTTCAGCGAGGTCGCGCTGTTGATGACCCGATCCAGAATCGGACGGCCATACTTGGCCTCGCCGAGTTGGAAATACAGGTTCTCCTCGGTCGCCTCGATGAAGTTGCCTTGCGGATAGAGATGAAACATCCGCGCCCGCTCGCCGCGAATTTGTCCACCGACCACGAACGAGGCCCCGGCCTCGACGCCGGCCTGGGCCAGATAGGGCCCATCGCGAGACTGCACCTCGCGCATGCCGTCGCCGATCAGCGTCGCGACGTCGAACAGGGACGCGGCATTCCACAGCGAGAACTGGTCATCGGCGGCGTGCCGGCTGCGCTCGATCTGGTTGATCACGCTCTGGGTCACCGACAGATTGCCGGCCGACAACAGATAGATCACCCGTTCGCCAGGTTCGGCGAATACGTAGGTCTTGCGGAACTGCGCGATCTGGTCGATGCCCGCGTTGGTACGCGAATCGGACGCAAAGAGCATGCCTGCTTGCAGTTTGACGCCAACACAATAGGTCATAAGATTCGACAGACTCGTTGCGTGGAAGGCTCGGGCCACTTACTCGTCCAGGATTACCGGAGCGCGGAAGTAGGTGTTGTGGATCTCGCCGGCAACATCATTGACCCGGCTGAGGAAGTCGATCAGATACTCATGCAGGCCACCTTCGAAGATCTGTTCGACCCGGCCAAAGCGCAACCGGGAATAGATCTCGTCGGCCATCCGCAGCACTTCGGCCCTCGGTTCGGGCGCCAGTTGTTCGATGATCGAGTAGACATCGGCCATGCAGTACTGCAGCGAGCGAGGAAAGTCTTCCCGCAGCAACAGCAGTTCAGCGACCTTCATCGGGCTGATGACATCGCGATAGACGCGTTTGTAGGTCTCGAACGCGCTGACCGAGCGTAGCACGGCGCCCCAGTGATAGTAGTCCACCGCGCGGCCCACATCATCCAGGCTGGGCAACACGACGTGATACTTCACATCCAGGATCCGGGCGGTGTTGTCGGCCCGCTCCAGCGAACTACCCAGGCGCAGAAACTGCGAGGCCTCCGAACGATGCATCGTGCCGCTGGTCACGCCGCGGAACAGGTGCGAGCGTTCCTTGACCCATTCGAAGAAGGCCGACGGCTTGTTGTGCAGGTCGCGCTCGCTGAAGCGCTGCAGTTCCAGCCAGGTACCGTTGATCACCTCCCACATCTCGGTGGTCAGATGCACCCGCACCGCGCGGGCGTTGTCGCGCGCCTGTTGCGCGCAGGCGATGATCGAGGTGGGATTGTCCCGGTCCAGCGCCATGAAGGTCAGCACGCTGTGCGCGTTTACGGTCGAATAATGGCCCTGGAAGGGAAACACCGTGCCGGTGATGTGGAGCGGCGCGAACCACTCCCGTTCGGCTACTTCCGGATCCCGGTTGACCAACGACATCCGGTAGGCCACATCGAGCACCCGCGCGGTGTTCTCGGCCCGTTCGACGAAGCGCGCCATCCAGTAAAGGTTCGAGGCGGTACGGCTGAGCATCAAGTCCTCCCCGCTCATTGGTCCAGCACCCAGGTGTCCTTGACGCCGCCGCCCTGGGATGAATTCACGACCAGCGAGTCCTGCTTCATGGCGACTCTGGTCAGGCCGCCGGCCACCAACTGGATCTTCTTGCCACACAACAAGAAGGGGCGCAGATCGATGTGCCGCGGCTTGCGTTCGTCATCGACATACGTAGGCACCACCGAAAGCTCCAGCGTCGGCTGCGCGATGAAGCGCTCCGGCGCATCGAGTATTCGGCGTCGATAGGCCTCGATTTCGGCCTTGGTCGACGCCGGCCCGATCAGCATGCCGTAGCCGCCCGAGCCCTGGGTCTCCTTGACCACCAGTTCGGGCAGATGCTCAAGCGCATAAGCCAGATCATCCGGCCGTCGCAGTAGCCAGGTCTGAACATTCGGCAGGATCGGCTCCTCACCGAGGTAGAAGCGGATCATCTCCGGCACGAACGGATAAATCGACTTGTCGTCGGCAATGCCGGTACCGACTGCATTGGACAGCGTGACGTTACCGGCCACATAGGCATCGAACAACCCCGCCGGACCCAGCACCGAGTCGGGCCGGAACACCGACGGGTCAAGAAAATCGTCGTCGATACGGCGATAGATCACGTCGACGCGCTTGGGACCGCGGGTCGTGCGCATGTAGACGGTGCGGTCCTGCACCACCAGATCCTGCCCCTCGACCAGCTCGATGCCCATCTGCTGGGCCAGGAATGCGTGCTCGAAATAGGCCGAGTTGTAGATCCCCGGCGTCAGCATGACGATGGTTGGATCCTCGTTGCCGCGAGGCGATACGCTGCGCAGCGTATCCAGCAGCAGATCGGGGTAGTGCTCGACCGGTCGGATCGATTGCTGGGCAAACAACTCCGGGTACAGCCGCATCATCATGCGCCTGTTCTCGAGCATGTAGGACACGCCAGAAGGCGTGCGCAGGTTGTCCTCGAGCACGTAATGCTGACCATCGCCGGCCCGCACCAGATCGATGCCGGCGACGTGCGAATAGATATCCAGCGGCACATCCACTCCGACCATCTCGGCCCGGAACTGCGAGTTGCCGGTGACCAGATCGGTGGGCAGCTTGCCGGCGCGCAGGATTTCCTGATCGTGATAGATGTCGTGCAAGAATCGATTGAGGGCCACGACACGCTGCTTCAGCCCCAAGGCCAGACGATCCCACTGCTGGCCCTCGATCACGTGCGGCAGCATGTCGAAGGGAATCAGCCGTTCGGTGCTGGCACCCTCGCCATATACGGCAAAAGTGATCCCGACCTTGCGAAACAGCAGATCGGCGGCGTGCCGGTCCTGCGCGATGCGCTCCGGTGGCTGGCTGTCGAACCAGTCCAGCAGCGCGCTGTAGTGCGGGCGTACCGCACCATCGGTCTGGTACATCTCGTTGAAAAAAGCCTTCATTGGCACTCCTCTCCGGGCCTGTCCGCTGGTCGGCATCGGGCCCGATCAGGCCCGGTGAACGCACTCGCCACGCCATGGCTGGCAGCCATTCGTGTACAGGGGGAGGACGTGGGTCGGCACGGCCTCGCTGTCACGTCGCCGTCAGGCGACGCCCCCATGGTAACGCGGAAGCGGTTGCGAGTTGGGTTCGATGCCGAGCGCACCAGTGACCCGAAGCAGCCACCGGCCCCTCAAGCGGGAATCGGCGCCGACCAGCGCAAACCGCAATCGGGCGGCAGGCCAAGGGCCAGATTCATGTTCTGCACCGCCTGACTGGCCATGCCCTTGCCAAGGTTGTCCAACGCGACCATGACCACACCAAAGCCTTCGGCCAGCGCGCAGCCCAGGTCGGCGAAATTGCTGCCGTTGACTGCCGCCAGCCGCGGCGGGCCGGGTACACGACGGACGAAGCGCTGGCTGCCGAAAGTTGCTTCGAAGGCAGCGTCCAGATCGGCGGCGCGCATGTCCGGCGCGCCGAACTGGATGGTCGCGTAGATGCCACGCACGACCGGTGCCGAGTGGGTGACCAGCGACCAGTCGACCGCCCAGCCCGCCGCCCGCACCGCCACGCTCACTTCGTAACGGTGCTGATGTGCCAGCGGCTTGTAGGCGCGGAAATCCTGCGCGCGGCTCGGATGGTGGGTGGTGTCGGAGGCCTTGGCACCGGAGCCGCTCGATCCGGTAATTGCCGAGACGGCCAGTTGCGATGGCCGCAGCGCCAGCGGCAGTGCCCCGAGCCATAGCAGCCCCAGACTCACCGCAGTGGCGAAGCAACCGGGATTGGCGATCCGCCGCGCGCCGTGCAGGCGCTGCGGTTGCCAGTCGGCTAGACCGTAGACGAAATCGGCCAGATGCTCAGGACAGGGATGGGCGCCGCCATAAGCGCATTCGAAGACGACCGGATCCCGCAACCGGAAGTCACCCGACAGATCGATCACCGTCAGCCGGTCGGTCAGTCCCAGCGCTTCCCACTGACGCAGGTACCCAACATAGCGACGAGCGAACTCGCCATGCGGCAGCGCGGCGAACAGCACCGGCCGCTCAGCCTTCGCCAGCGCCGCCCAGTCAGGCTCGTCCAGGAACGCCCCTTCAACCAGGCCACGCAACTGCGGATGCACCTGCGCAATCTCGACCCCGGCCTGACTGTGCGCCACGCCCTGGATCCCGACCACGTCTGGATGCTGCAGCAACCAGCGATATAACTCACCGCCGCCGTAACCGGATGCACCGAGGATGGTGGCGGAGATCATATGCTTGGGTCCATGGCTTTAGTCCGGGGTGGGGAAAAGGGCAAGCAAGGGGCCGTTTTACGTTCTACGTTTCAGGTTAATCAGGGCGGTTTTAGGCTTTTACGCTTTAGGCTTTAGGGTGAGAGCGGAGTCCAGGGGGAAGAGCCAGGCATGCGACTCCGACTGGCGCGCGGCAACCTTCTGGTCAGACATCTTGCTTTGGCGCTTGCCCTTTGAAGGAGCCAGCCTGCTGGCGAAGCTCTTGCTCTTGTATTTGTAGGAGCGAGCTTGCTCGCGATTCGCACCGCGCAAGCGGTGCTTTTGCTCTTGGGCCGGACGCACCGCAACAGCCAAAGCCCGCTTCCGCGGTCCCCTGCAAGCAGCCTCCTACAGTTCCCATGAAAATTCACGGCTCGCTCTTCACCGACTATCCGACCTACCCACAGGAAGCTTCGCTGCCACTTTACCGAGGACGAATTGCCCCAACGCCGCCCCATTCACCCGCGCATTGTGGGCCGGGACGCCCAGACGCTCAACGAAGCGTTGCCCCACCGCGTTGTCGGTGGCGGGGCCGGCGACGAGGTCGACGTCTATGCCGTATTCGCGCTTGAGTACCTCCACCCCGCCGGCGACGCCGACCGGGTCGTTGGCGCAGAACAGGAACACCGCGGTCTGCGCGCGCAGGGCCGGGTCGGCGAGGATGGCCTGGACGCCGTACTCGCCGAGGATGCCGTCGCCGGTCTCGGCGACGATGACCTCGGCGCCCAGATGAGCCAGTTCGCCCAGCACCACGTGGGCAGTCTCGGCCGCGTTCTCCGGCCCGGAGCAGACCACGCCGGCGTCGGTGAAATCGGCGATCAACTCGGCGCCGTGGTCGTACATCGACAGCACATCGCGCATCAGCGAAATCCCGGTCAGCTTGGCCCCGCCGACCCGATAGCCGGCCTGGTGCAGCGCGCGCACGACGGCGCAGGCGGCGAAGGTCTTGCCGGCGTTCATGCAGGTGCCGATGACCCAGACCACCGGCACCTTCGGCGCTTCCGGCCTTAGCATCAGGGCGTCGTGGGCGACATGGCCGGGCATGCCCTGACGCGATTGGAAGTCCGGGAACACCTGCACCTGGCCGAGCACCTCGAGCTCGAACGGCGGTCCGACGTCAGGGTTCCACGACAGCGCCTTGCCCATCACACCGCCGATGTTGAGCATGTTGATGCGATCGCCAATGGCCAGCGATTCCGGCACCACGCCCTCGTAGCCATGCAGCGCATGCCGCTTTCCGAGCGCGCCAATGACCAGATCGCCGTCATGCAGCGTCATCCAGCGCCCACCGACATCCTCGAGCTGGTTGTAGGCAGATTTCTCGCCATGCACCCGTACCGCCACCACCGACCCCTCGCGGCAGTCGATCTGCTCGCTCAGGGTGACGCTGCGCTGCAACTTGAGGTTGCGGGTGACGGAGGCTATCTTGTCTACGGTGAGGCGGTTCATTGGGGTGGATTCCGTTGGGGAACGCAGTGAGTTGGTGAGCGAGGCTTTAACTACTTTTTAGGGCCCAGGGCTCAGGGCCCAGGGCCCAGAAGAGCGGCATCGTCGCAAGAATGGCGAACAGTCCAGAGGTTGGAGTCCAGAGAAAGCAACACCGCGTCGAAGCAAACAGTCCGGGCCAACGCCGCGCTCTACTGGGCCCTGCGCCCTGAGCCCTGGGCCCTCGCTTGCTGGGCCCTTGCTCACTGGGCCCTGGGCCCTGTGCCCTGGGCCCTTTCCAGAGAGGCCCATACTTCGACGCACGCTCACAAACCACCTCGCGCTGCGGCCAAAGCGACCTGTTGCCCGATCCCGAAGATCTTGGCGTACCCAGCGGCTTCTTCGCCGGTCCAGGCCTTGGCGCCTTCGCCGTAGCTGGCGATGCGGCTTTGCATCAGGCTGTGGGGGGAGCGCACGCCCTGCACGTCGAAACTGTGTGGCCGCAACTGCAAGCGAACTTCGCCGCTGACGCTGCGCTGACTGGACAACAGCAAGGCTTCCAAATCTCGGCCCAGTGGGTCAAAGGCATGGCCTTCGTGGACCAGTGAGCCGTACAGCGCGCCGAGGGATTCCTTCCAGAACAACTGCTTGCCGGACAGCACCAGTTTCTCCAACTCGCGATGTGCGGCGATCAGCAAGTGGGCGGCGGGCGCTTCAAAGCCGACTCGGCCCTTGATACCGAGGATCGTGTCGCCCAGATGGATACCGCGGCCGATGCCATAGCGTCGTCCAAGCTGGTTCAGCTGCTCGATCAGCGCGACCGGATCGCCGGACTCGCCGTCGAGCGCGACCGGCGTGCCGCGCTCGAAGCTGATCTGCAGCGTGCGCGGCGCCAGTGCCGGATCGACGATGCCGCCGGGCCAGGCATCGTCGGGCAGATGCTGCCAACTGTCGTGGGTTTCCTGGCCTCCGACCGAGCTGCCCCACATGCCTTCGTTGACTGAATAGCGCTTCGCCCGCGCCGGCACTTCGACCCCGCGGGCGGCCAGATCGGCCAGCTCCTGCTCGCGCGAGATCGCCAGCTGGCGGATCGGCGTGATCAGGGTCA
>JBGTIE010000354.1:0-4865 GCA_041745855.1 Lysobacterales bacterium
TCTGTAGGTGCCATTCAGGCAGCCGGTGGCCGCGTACAGGGCCAGCGCCGCTTCCGGGCTGCGAGCATAGGCCAGACCGCCCGCCTCGTTGCTGGCGGTGGCGTTCGGCACCAAGGCGCCGCGGAGCGAAGCGAAGAGTTGGGCATTGGCCATGTGGGCATTCCTCGGTGAGTCGGGGACGGGATCCACTACAGCAACGGCCGTGCCAACTGTCCTACCGAGTACCTAGCTTATTGATTTTATGAGCAATTCCATTCAGGAGAAGAAACAGGGCGTGTGCATCACTGTATATTTCTGGCGCACCATTTATCTGCATGGATAAGTAACTGGAGGCAAGCACCGGACAGGCGGACTTTCCTGGGCTCGGGCAGCGAAGCATTGTGACGCCGGGAGCCGGCCGGGACAGTCAAACCAGGTCGCAACCCGAAGTACACGTCGCTGCGCGACGGCCCGAGTGCAACTCGGGGTTCCGACTAGAGCCGGCGCTTCACATGGAACCCCGAGTTGAACTCGGGCAGCGAAGCATAGTGACGCCGGGAGCCGGTCGGGCAATCAAACCAAGTCGCGACCCGAAGTACACGTCGCTGCGCGACGACCCGAGTGCAACTCGGGGTTCCGACAAGAGCCGGCGCTTCACATGGAAGCCCGAGTTGAACTCGGGCAGCGAAGCATAGTGACGCCGGGAGCCGGTCGGGGCAATCAAATCAGGTCGCGACCCGAAGTACACGTCGCTGCGCGACGACCCGAGTGCAACTCGGGGTTCCGACTAGAGCCGGCGCTTCACATGGAACCCCGAGTTGAACTCGGGCAGCGAAGCATTGTGGGAGCCGATCGGGACAGTCAAACCAGGTCGCGACCCGAAGTACACGTCGCTGCGCGACGGCCCGAGTGCAACTCGGGGTTCCGACTAGAGCCGGCACTTCAAATGGAACCCCGAGTTGAACTCGGGCAGCGAAGCATAGTGACGCCGGGAGCCGGCCGGGACAGTCAAACCAGGTCGCAACCCGAAGTACACGTCGCTGCGCGACGGCCCGAGTGCAACTCGGGGTTCCGACAAGTGCCGACGCTTCAAATGGAACCCCGAGTTGAACTCGGGCAGCGAAGCATAGTGACGCCGGGAGCCGGTCGGGGCAATCAAGCCAGGTCGCAACCCGAAGAACACGTCGCTGCGCGACGACCCGAGTGCAACTCGGGGGCTTGCGCGCAGTTTCGCGGATGCGCTGCTGGATCGAGGTGTCGCAGGCTTCCAGATCCTGCGCCATCGCGGCGCACACCGGGTTCAAGTCGACATAGACCATCGCCGACAGCACGGCCGCCTCGTCCAGCAATCGCTGGCACTTGAAGCGTCCCTAACAGAAGTTGCCGGTGCAACCATCCTAAATGTTGGCCGCACGCGCGATCGGTTCGGCAAGGTTAGTCCCACGGCTGTGCGTGCGCTTCGCCACGGGGTGTGCTCAGCGAGCCAGGCCTGCTCACTCGAAACCGTCGCGAAACATCGAGATATCGAAGTCAATGGCCGTCGTCGGCTGAGATGCATAGCCCAGATTGCCGTTGCCCAGCGCACCTTGAGCGCCGTTCCCCCAGCAGCGAACCGATCCATCGACGCGCGTTGCACAGATGTGACTTCCACCGGAAGACAGGTCGACAACCTGATCAAGACCCTGAACTTCGATGGCTGTGGGGAAGGCCTGCAGGGTACCCAGACCTAGCTGCCCGACACCGTTGCTACCCCAGCACTTGACGGTTCCGTCACCGAGTCGTGCGCAGCTGTGCTCGTAGCCGGCAGCCAACTGGACCGCGCCACTGACGTTCGCCACCTGAACAGGATTGACTGTCGGATCGTTCGTGCCGTTACCCAACTGGCGATTGTCATTTGAACCCCAGCACCAGGCCGATCCGTCCGTCTTTGCAGCACAGCTGTGCCGGTGGCTGCTGGACAGGGAGATCGTATTGCTCATGTTCGACACCGGCACAGGCAGCAGAGATCGAGGTTCGGTGCTGCCGTTGCCCAGCTCCAGGAACCGATTCGAGCCCCAGCAGTGCACTGCTCCGGACGATGATCTGGCGCAACTGTGCGACAAACCCAGTGCCAGCTCCTCGATGCCACCAAGACCCTGCACCGCTACCGGCAGACTGGAACTGACCAGGTTGCCGTTGCCGAGTTCGCCATGCAGGTTCGAACCCCAACAGCGCGCACTGCCATCCTGCAGTAGTGCGCAGTTGTGGTTCACGCCGCTATAGATCCGGGCAGCGGTATTGATGCCAATCACCGCCACGGGGAGGGTCGAGGAAGCAAAGTTGCCGGTACCGAGCTGACCGTAGCTGTTGGCGCCCCAGCAGCTGACCGCTCCGGAGTTGCGAACGGCGCAGGAATGATCGCGGCCCGCGGCGAAATGAACCACGCCACCGATCAAGGGCCCATCCGAGGGGAAAGGGTTGCTGACCAAAGAGCCGACACCGAGCTGACCGCTACGGTTGTCACCCCAACACAGCACCATCCAGTCAGACAAGGCCGCGCAAGTGTGCGTTCCGCCTGCAAAGACGTGCTGGGCTGCAGGCAATTGGGCGACCTCGCTGGCGGTCATCGCATAGCCAAGCAGTCCTCGACCCAGTTGTCCCTCATAGTCATTGCCCCAGCACGAGACCGTCGCGTCGGCCATCACTGCGCAGCTGTGCTGAGACCCGGCTGCTATCTCCCGCGCGCCAAAGAGCTCCGGGACAGGCGTGGGAATCGGCGTGGAGGACAGCGTCTCTGACACCAACTGAAAATCCTCATTGGAGCCCCAACAGCGCACTTCACCACCAGAGCGACGGGCGCAGGTATGCAGACCACCTGCGCTGACCTGCTCGACTCCGTAGAGCCCGAGCACGCTGACCGGCACCGCGGAGCTCGATCCAGCCCGGCCCAACTGGCCGTACTCGTTGTAACCCCAGCAGCGAACACTGCCGTCGGACAGCAGCGCGCAGCTATGGGCTCCGCCCGCGGTGATGGCGACTACCCCCGACAGGGGAACGGTCAACGGTGAAGTCGAAAAGCCGCCCATGTCGCCAGCGCCCAGCTGACCCCAGCTGTTGGAGCCCCAACACTGGACCTGTCCGCCAGAGTTCAGCACGCAAGTGTGGGCGTAACCCGTGGCAACGGCGCTGATGTCGGACACCGCAGCCACCTGCATCGGAATGGAGGAGATGTTCGTGTTGCCGACGCCCAACTGCCCCTCGTTGTTCAAACCCCAGCAATACAACTCTCCGTTGGTCAACACCGCACAGCTGTGGGTGCCGCCTGCTGCCACGCTGGAGGCGCTGCTGATCCAATTGACCGGGACCGGCCCCGGGGGCGTCGTGAATGAACCGTTGCCCAATTGGCCCACAGAAGCAGATCCCCAGCAGCGGATGGTTGCATTGACCATCACTGCGCAGGAATGGAGGGATCCGACGCTCAGGCTGACCGCACCCCACATGCTCATGTGACCGGGCGCAGTTCGCGATAGCGAGGTGAAGCCACCTGATTGACTGGATCGGTTGGATCCCCAGCACCACACCGTGCCGTCATCCTTGAGCGCACAGCTGTGCCTGGATCCGACGCCAAGGACGGCACTTTCGGCCGACTCGCTGGCAACAGACAGCAGCAGGGCAAGAGCGGCGAGCAACACCAGCAGCGTGAATCGATTCATCGGTGAACTACCAGATAGGGCAAGCGCACAGTGGGAAAACACGGCCGAATCACGATCCGGCGAAAGCCGCCATGACCTGCGATGTCAGGTTTTGGCGAACGGTGCCACGGCCCGGATGAACACGCAATGCACCCGGGCCAGGGCTTCACTGGAGCCTCGGGGATGGAGCCACCAGCACGATGCCTGCGGCGAACTTTCCTGGCTCGGCCTCAGTCGCCCCAAAGTTCGGCCGGTCTATGCCTTCCAACCTGCAGCCGGAAATCTGAGCACGCCGGTCAGCGCCGCGCGCAAAACTCAAAGTTGACCCGAGTTGCCGCTCGTGCGCGTACTCCCTAACTGGCAGGGGATCCACGGCGTCGCGGACAAAGCCGCGACAGGAGGCATTCATGCTCAGCCCACTGCGCAACCCACGGCATCGCGCCGGCTTCACCCTGATCGAACTGCTCGTCGTCATCGCCATCATCGCCATCCTCATCGCGCTCCTGCTGCCGGCCGTGCAGGCCGCGCGCGAAGCGCGCAACCAGTCGCAGGCGCACGCTGGTGTGATTCAGATCGGCCAGGCCGAGGTGCAGTACCGGGATAACGTCGGGCAGGGCAGCTACGGCTCGCTGGCCGAGCTGGTGGATGTTGGACTGCTCGATCCTGACTACGCCGATGGCAAGAAGGATGGCTACCAGTTCGTCGTCACCACTACACCTCGGCCCGACCCCACCTTCACGGTGACCGCCACGCCCTGCGACACGGTGCTCGGCCGCCTGCGCTTCTTCATCGACCAGACCCAGATCACGCGCTTCCGTGCATTTGGCGAACCGGGTCCCCAGGACCCGCAGGTGCGCCCCGGGGACGAGCTTACGCTGCCGCCCACCGTGGACGGTGTGCGCGTCGGTCTGGAACTGGATTCGATCGCGCGCACCACCATCATCCAGGCCCTGCTGCTTGGCGATGGCAGCGTCCGCGAGGCCGCCGAGTTCGTGCAGGAACGGCCCGAAGTGCTGCTCGTGATCCTGGACTCCTTCTTCAACCAGGCGCCGCCGGGCGGCCCGCCCGGCATCGATCCGCAGACCATGCTCGACACCGACATCCTCGACTTGGCACGCAACATTGCGTCGGGCCTGGGCGACGGCGGCCCCGCCATCGGCGACGATGCCGCGCTGCGCGCCGTGCTTGCCACGTTCCAGCAGAACCTGCGTGCGC
>JBGTIE010000355.1:0-2880 GCA_041745855.1 Lysobacterales bacterium
CCGAGGTGCTGGATCTGGCCCGGCGCGACGCCGAGCGCATCAGCGTTGGCAAGTGCGCCGGCCAGCCATCGATCGGGCAGGGCGAAATCGACCAGCTGATCGTCGACCTGGCGCGGGCCGGGCGGCGGGTGGTGCGGCTCAAGGGCGGCGATCCGCTGATTTTCGCCCGCGGTGGCGAGGAACTGCAGGCCTTGAGCCGTGCAGGTATTGCGCTGCGCATCGTCCCCGGCATCACTGCCGCGCAGGGCTGCGCCGCCTACGCCGGCATACCGCTGACCGAGCGCAATCACTCTCAGGCGTTGCGACTGGTCACCGCCCACTGCCAGCGTGATGGCGACGAGGTCGACTGGGCCGCGCTGGCCGCTGCCGGCGAGACACTGGCGCTGTACATGGGTGTGCGCCAGGCACCGCGGGTACAGGCACGCCTGATCGCTCACGGTCTGGCCGCCGATACCCCCTTTGCCTGCATCGAAAATGGCACCCGCAGCAACCAGCGGGTGCTGCTGGGCCGGCTCGACGAACTGGCCGGCGTGGTCCGCACCCAGGCGGTCCAGTCCCCGGCACTCTTGCTGATCGGCCAACTCACGCTGCGCGCACGTCAGCAGCACTGGTTCGGCAGCCCACCGTGGCTTTCGCCGAGCCTGAGCGGGCTTGCACGGGCCGCCTGAGCTCAGACAAGTCAAACCTGATCCGGGACTGGGTGCGGGCAAAAGGTGGAGCGGGTGATGGGAATCGAACCCACACCATCAGCTTGGGAAGCTGAGGTTCTACCATTGAACTACACCCGCCCGGTGCAGCCGCAACGTCGATCATAGCCGCTGGCCGGGCTCGCTGCCAGAGACGGCTGCAAGGGGGCGAGTCAAACGGGCGCTGGACGATGCCCGCCGCCACGAACAAAGTCGTAGAGGTTCGCTCTTGCTGTTGTCGCCGCACCATTCCTGCTGTCGGCACTCACCCCGCTGGAACTTTCCGGCAAGGGCTTGTGGCTCCTGCCGCTGCGCTCAGGCTTTCGACCTTGCTCTTACTCCCGACTCCCAACTCCCAACTCCGACTTCAAACCTCAGACTCCCATTGCTGCACCGGTTCGACTTGCCCCCGGGCTTCAGGGCCCCGGCCCGCCGGTCCCGGCCGGACTCCGCCGCATCTCACCACGATTGAGCAGCCAGTACAGGCCCAGTCCGGGCAGGGCCACGATCGTGGTCAGGATGTAGAACTGCACGTAGCCGACTGCCTCGATCAGCGCGCCGGTGGTGGTGCCGGAAAGGATCCTTCCGACTACGCTGGCGGCGGCTGAAATCATCGCGTACTGGGTGGCGGTGAAGCGCAGATTGCACAGGGACGAGAAGTAGGCCACCACGGTGACGCCGCCAACGCCACTGGCGAAGTTCTCGAAGCCGATCGCCGCGGCCATCAGCCAGTTTGAATGACCGACCATTGCCAGCCCGGCGAAGCTCAGATTGGACACCGCCATCAGGAACAGGCTCAGCATGACCGAGCGGTGCACGCCCATCCGGGTGTACAGGATGCCGCCGACAAAGATGCCGGCCAGAAACGCCCAGAAGCCGAAGCCGACATCGTAGAGCGCGATCTCATCGTTGGTATAGCCCAGATCGTTGAACAGCAGGCGCAGACTCAGATTGGCCAGCGTGTCGCCGATCTTGTGCAGCAGGATGAACAGCAGCACCAGCCACGCGCCCTTGCGGGCGAAGAACTCGGTCAGCGGTTCGACCACCGTGCGCAAGCCGGCCATCATGCCGACTCCCGCGGCAACGATCTGGCGGCGCGCCGGTTCGCCCATCAGCAGCGCCGTCGCCATCGCCGGCAGGGCGAAGCTGGCGCAGGCCAGATAGGCCACCGCCCAGCCATAGCGGGCGGCGAGCACCAGCGCCAGCGCGCCAGCAGCCGCCGACCCGATGCGCCAGCCGTATTGCGACATGCCCGAGCCCACGCCCAGCTGTTCGGGTTCCAGCAACTCGATCCGGTAGGCGTCGATGACGATGTCGAAGGTAGCCCCGGCGATCCCCACCAGCACCGCCGCCTGGGCAGTTACCAGCAGGCTCGCGGTCGGGTCGACCTGACCCAGATGGATCACCGCGACGATCACCAGCCCGCCGCTGAACAGCAGCCAGGACACCCGCTGGCCGAGCCGGCCGAGCAAGGGCAGACGCACGCCATCGACCATCCAGGCCCACAGCCACTTCAGGTTATAGGCCAGGAAGGCGAGCGCGAAAGCCGTCACCGCCTTCTTGTCGATGCCGTCCTGGGCCAACCGGGTGGTCAGCGTGGCGCCGATCATCGCGTACGGAAAACCGGACGAAATGCCGAGGAACAACGCCGCCAGCGGCGCGCTTTCGGCGTAGGGACGGACCGATGGCGGCAGGCGCTGGCGCCAGCTGGTCGCGAGTGGCTCAGTCAAGCCGATCGCTCCGTCCGGGCGCACGCTGCCATCGACCGGCGCGGGTCGGCTATAGGGGGAGCGGCAATCGGGTCGCTATGCAAGTCGAGGTATCCATACGGAGATCAGGCAGGCGCCGCAGTTTGGCATATCTGCCGTGCCTGCCTGTATGGCCGGATCGGGCAATGCCAGGGCAGCCGTGGATGCCTGACATTTGAGCGTAGTCGCGCAATCGCGCCGGTCGGCGGCGCTCGATCGATGAATCCTCACGCCATGAACAAGAAATCTGCCCCTTCCGTCAGCCCGCGCTGCGCACACCACTGGCGGATTTCCGGACGCGCGTTCGGGCTGCCGACGGCGATCAGCACCAGACGGCCTTCGGGTCGTTCCAGCACCGTTTCCAGCGCGCGCACAGGCAAACCGCGCTTGAGACCGCCGATCCGGCGCGGATGCACATCGACGAAGGCCCGTGGCTGGCCGCCGCC
>JBGTIE010000356.1:0-1937 GCA_041745855.1 Lysobacterales bacterium
CTACGCCGACCGCCAGCAGCCCTTCAATCTGCGCGTCCCTGGCGGCGTCCAGTCGATCGGTGCCGGCGGCACGCTGTACGACATCGCCCATTTCCAGCTGGTCCAGGGCGATCAGGTCCGCGGTATCGGCGGCACCAGCGATCCGCTTCCCGGCCGGCGCGTGCTCGCGCGCTTTCTGCACGACGCCGCAGCGCTGGGCTACAGCCTGCCCCACCCAACCGGCCCCGAAGGCAGCACCGCGATCTTCCCCGACGGATCAAGCGCGGTCTTCGTCCCGGCCCAGCGCGCGTTGTCCTGGCAAACCACCACCCCTGCCGGCGGCCCGGTCGTGCGCGAACGATTCTGGCTCACCTTCCAGCCCGGCGAGATACGCGTCTGCGACGGCTGCCACGGCATCAACCGCGAAGGCCAGGCCGGCCAACCCCCAGCCAACCAGCAACCCCAGGCCCTGCTCGCACTGCTGCAGCACTGGCAGCAACTGGTGGGCGGGGATGAGGTGTTTGCGGATTCGTTTGAATAGGGCTGAGGGGCGAGGGTCCAGAAAAGCAAGGGCACAGGGCCCAGGGCCCAGAAGATCCAGAGCCGAAGCGCCGCAGGATGTCGGTAAGCTCCGCGAACCGCATTAGAAGCAGGGCCCAGGGCCCAGAAGATCCAGGGCCGAAGTGCCGTAGGATGTCGGCGAGCTCCGCGAACCCCATCAGAAGCAGAGCGCAGGGCCCAAGAGAACTAGAGTCGGAGCGTCATAGGGTGTCGATGAGCTCGGTGAACTGTGTCAAACCTGAACGATGCGGTTCGTTTCCCTCACCGGCATCCTACGCGCAAGTCCGCAGCCCCTACCGGTCCTGGGCTGTTGCTCTTCTGAGTCCTCAGCCCCAGCCCTGCACGCACTGCCGCGGCTCTTCAGGGCCCTGGGCCCTAATCGCGGGCTGCCTCACAACTTGAACTGCGGCCCCAGATAAACATCCCGCACCTGACGGTTGGCGAGCAGGGCTTGGGGGTCGCCGGCGGCTAGGACGCTGCCGTGGGCCAGGACGTAGGCGCGATCGCAGATGCCAAGGGTCTCGCGGACGTTGTGGTCGGTAATCAGCACGCCCAGGCCACGTTCCTTCAACAGCCGTACCAGACGCTGGATCTCGCCGACGGTGATTGGATCGACGCCGGCGAAGGGCTCGTCAAGCAGCATGTAGCTGGGCTTGCCGGCCAGCGCGCGGGCGATCTCGACCCGGCGGCGCTCGCCGCCGGACAGACTGATCCCCTGCTGGTCACGCAGATGGGTGATCTGCAACTCGCCCATCAGCGAATCGGCTTCCTGTCGGCGCGCCGGCCGGTTCAGGTCCTTGCGCAGCTCCAGCACCGCGAGCAGATTGTCTTCCACCGACAGGCGGCGGAAGATCGATGGTTCCTGCGGCAAATAGCCCAGCCCGGCACGCGCGCGCGCCGCCATCGGCAGGCGCGAAAGATCGATGCCGTCCATCCGGATCGTGCCCTTGTCGGCCGGTACCAGCCCGACCACCATGTAGAAGCAGGTCGTCTTGCCTGCGCCATTGGGCCCGAGCAAACCAACGACTTCGCCGGGTTGGAGATCGAAGCTGAAATCATCGATCACCTGGCGACCACGATAGGACTTGGCCAGATGCGTCCCGGCCAGGCCTATGTTCGATGAGCTCATGGCGTCTGACTCGCATCCTCAGGCGCGGCCGCAGCGGGACCGGCTGCCTTGGGTTCGATCCGGAAGCGCACCCGGCCGCCCTCGTCACCGCCGGCATCGAGCTGACCGCTGTCGACCCGATACACGACCAGCTCGGACTCCAGCGTGCCTTGCGGGCGTTCCAGCCGGACACCGCCGCGCAGTGTGACCCGGTCGGCACTGAGCTGGTAGTCGATCTGGCGCGCATGGGCCCGCATGATGCCGCCCTCGGGGCCGTCGAGCCGTTGCG
>JBGTIE010000357.1:0-1998 GCA_041745855.1 Lysobacterales bacterium
GGGTGCGGGTGCGGCGCGAGCCGCACGTACTGACCGATCCGGTGGACCTGCTGGACGATCCGATCGCGCTGCCCGGTGGGGGCACGACGACACTGGCGGCGCTGGTCAGCGCGCAAACCGGGCGAGGCAGCGGCATCATCCGGCACCATCAGCTGCGCCGTTCGATCACGATCGAGGCCGAGCTGGATCTGGACCTGAACGACACGGTCAGTGCCAACCAGGCCGTGCGCGATGGCTGGGACGAGATTCGTACCGGCTTCCCGGGCACCGATCTGGACTTCTCCGGCGAGCTCGACGACATCAACGAGAGCCTGGGTGCGATGCCCGGTCTGTTCCTGATCGGGCTGGGGCTGATCTACCTGATTCTGGCGGCGCAGTTCCGCAGCTACTTCCAGCCGTTGATGGTGCTGGTCACGGTGCCACTGGCCTTCACCGGCGTGACCCTTGGCCTGCTGATCTCGGGTCTGCCGGTGTCGTTGTATACCTTGTACGGCGTGATCGCGCTGACCGGCATCGCGGTGAACGCCTCGATCGTGCTGATGGACGCCGCCAACACCCGCCTGCGCTCCGGCATGGGCCTGGTCCACGCCACCGTCTACGCCGCCCGTCGCCGCGTGGTGCCCGTCGTGATGACCACCAGCACGACCATCGCCGGCTTGTTCTCACTCGCCGTCGGGTTGGGTGGCAAATCGCTGCTGTGGGGCCCGGTTGCCTCCAGTATCGTCTGGGGCCTGGGATTCTCGACTCTGCTGACGCTGTTCGTGGTGCCGTTGCTTTATTTGTTGTTTATGCGCGGGAGCAGGGCTGAGGGGTGAGGGCTGAGGGGCTAGAAGAGCAGGGCCCAGGGCTCAGGGCCCAGGGCCCAGAAGAGCCGCGGTCCTGCGCGTAGAATGTCGGTGAGGAGGGCCCAGGGCATAGGGCCCAGGGCCCAGAAGAGCGGCCGCGTGCGCGTAGGATGCCGGTGAGCTCCGCGAATCCGCATCTTTGGCGGGCCCAAGGCATAGGGCCCAGGGCCCAGAATGCCGCGGCGCGCCCTGCTCTTTCTCTTACGTGAAACCAAGCCCGCTCAACGCTCCGCCCACAGCCCGCGCAAGTGCTGCGGCAACATCGAATCCTCCCCAGCCCGCAACAGCGGCGCCAACGCCAGCTCACTGCCGCGTAGCTGCGGCAGGATGTCACGGCGGAAGTGGGCGACCATCGCGTCTTCCTGCCAGTCGGCGCGTTCGGCCAGGCGGGCCAGGGCGGCGCGTGATTCGCGGGCTTCGCCGACGCATTCGAAGGGTTTGTCCGCCTGCCATTCGAGCAGCGCTTCAAAGCCGCCGATCTGGACCGGGTCGTCAAGCAAGTTGCGCCCGAAGATTCGCACCAGCACGGGCTTGGCTATGAAGGGCGCGAGCGCCAGAAAGACGAAATGGCACTTCGGGCATTCGCCGCACCAGCGCGAACTGGGCTTGACGCCGCTGAGACGGAAGTTGCGGTTGCAACTGGAGAACACGTCGAAATACCGCTCCAGCTTCGCAAAGCGCGAAGTCACCGCCAGTTCGCTCAGCGGCCGCAACAGCGAGTAATAGTGCAGCTCGGCAGCCACGCGCTGGCCGATCCAGTCGGCGAAGGCGGCCTCGAAGGCCGGCCCCTTGCTCCACTGGTGATTGACCGCCCTGCCCTGCCCATCGATCAGCGTCGGTACCCCGGCCGAGGCCTCGTTGCTGAACACGATCTCGTCGTAGCCATACAAGAGCGCGGCGAGTAGCAGGATGGCCGAGTTGATTGCGGTGACCGGCACATGGCCGTTGTAGGCACCGCGACGATTGAGCTCGATCAACTCCGGCGCGATATTGCGGCTGATGTTCAGCGTTGGCCGAGCTATGCGCGCGGCGCACTGTGCGATCAGCTCCGAATTGCCGACCCAGACCACTGCGAACGGCTCTTCCCGCTGCAGCAGCGCATCGGCACTGACCAGCGAATCCTTGCCGCCGCCCAGCGCCAGCAGCGCGCGCC
>JBGTIE010000358.1:0-5893 GCA_041745855.1 Lysobacterales bacterium
GGCCGCGCCGGGGAACAGGCCGAGCAAGGGTCGCAACAGGACGCGTACCGGATCGCCCGCGCGCAGCCGTGGCCGCATGTACTCGACGTAACGCGCGACGATCGCCGAGCGGCGGTCATCGATCTGCACCAGAGCATCAACAGCCTCGGTGAGACCCATCTGCTCCAGCAGTGCGATCCGGCGCTCCAGCAAGGCCAGATCCCATGGGTGCTGATAGGCATGACGCCCCAGCATCACACCGTCGATCTGGGAGAGCGTCGCCAGGGTGGCAACACCGGCATCGAGTCCGCCGTTCAGAATCACAGTCAGATCGGGGCGGTCGCGCTTGAGTCGATAGACCCGCTCGTAATCCAGCGGTGGCAACTCGCGGTTCTCCTTCGGGCTCAGCCCGTGCAACCATGCCTTGCGCGCATGGACGATGAACACCTTGCAGCCAGCGGCCGCCACGGTGTCGACGAAATGTCGGAAGAAAGCCTCGCTGTCATCGTCGTCCACACCCAGGCGGCATTTCACCGTCACCGGCAAGCGGTCGGCGACCGCCTCGCGCATCGCTTGCACCGCCTCGGCGACCCGTTCGGGCTCGCGCATCAGGCAGGCGCCGAAGCGACCGGACTGGACCCGGTCCGACGGGCAGCCACAATTCAGGTTGATCTCGTCGTAACCAACACTCGCGCCGATCGCCGCCGCCCTGGCCAGCAACTCCGGCTCGCTGCCTCCCAGTTGCAGTGCCACCGGATGCTCGGCCGGATCGAAGCCCAGCAAGCGCTCGCGCGGCCCGTGCAGGATCGCCTGATCGACCACCATCTCGGTATACAGCAGTGCCTTGGACGCGATCAGCCGGTGCAGATAGCGGCAATGCCGGTCAGTCCAGTCCATCATCGGTGCGATTGACAGCCGGCGTGGAAGCGAAGTTGTGGGTACAGCTGTCATGCGCCAGACCTGGCAGCGGGGGTGGCAGGATAGTTCAAGTGGCGGGCCGCGGGGTCTGTGGAGTGGGCAGCGGGTGCGATGCAGTGTTGTGAAGTCGGCGTCGGCGTCGGAATCGGAATCGGAATCGGAATCGGAATCGGCCGGGTTTTGGCCAAATTCGCTTTGTCGTGCCAGCGCATACCTCGGTAGAGAGAATCGCCCTACTCAACCGGATCGTACCGATTCTGAAACGCTTGGGGCGTGGGCCACACGGTTGGCGAGGAGGAGAATGGTCACGACGAAACGAATCGATTCCGATACCGATTCCGACCCCGACCCCGTCAGAGCGAGCACCCGAAGCCTACCGCCTCAAGATGCGTACTCCCGACTCCCAACTCCCGACTCCCAACTCAAGCTAAAGGCACTGGCCAGACGCCACCCCAAACCGTACCCTCCGGGGCCGCGTCGTGGAGGGGGACTCGTATGCGTACCGTTCTGCCGCTGTTGCTCTGCCTCGTTGCCTTCCCGGCGCCTGCGCAGGTACGCCCGCTGGCCTTCACTGGCGCTCATCTGTATCCGATCGATGGCCCGCCGATCGCCAACGGCAGCTTGCTGGTGCAGGGTGGCAAGATCGTCGCGGTGGGCGCGAATCTCAGCCTCCCGGTCGATGCCGAGGTCCACGACATGAGCGGCCGGGTTATCCTGCCCGGGCTGGTCGACACCCACTCGCATATCGGCCAGGTCGCCGGTGCCGACGGCAGCGGCCCAATCCAGCCCGACGTGCGTGCGCTGGACTCGATCAATGCCCGTCACGCCGGTATCCGCAAGGCACGCGCCGGCGGCATCACGACGGTCAATGTGATGCCCGGTTCCGGTCATTTGCTGAGTGGTCAGACGGTCTACCTGAAGCTGCGAGCGGGCGACAGCGTTGAAGAACTGGCGATCCGGGACGCCTCCGGCGCCATTGCCGGCGGCATCAAGATGGCCAACGGCACCAATCCGCTAAGGCCGACACCGTTTCCAGGCACCCGCGGCAAGTCGGCGGCGATGATGCGGGAACAGCTGGTCGGCGCGCAGGAGTACTGCGCCAAGGTTGGCGACGCGAAGATCGCGGCCGATAAGAAGCCGGCCCGCGATCTCGGCAAGGAAGCCCTCTGCACAGTGCTGTCCGGCGAACGCATCGTGCACCACCACACCCATCGCCACGACGACGTGCTGACCGTGCTACGGCTGGCCGAGGAGTTCGGCCTGCGGGTGGTCCTGCATCACGTCAGCGAAGCTGGCCTTGTCGCCGACGAGATCGCCGCGGCCGGCGTGATGGCTTCGATCATCCATATCGACAGCCCAGGCGGGAAGCTCGAAGCGATGAACCTGTTGCCTGACAACGGCAAGCGCCTGCACGATGCCGGCGCGCTGTTTGCCTATCACAGCGACGATCCGGTTACCGACTCGCGGTTGTTCCTGCGCTCGGCGGCGATGGGCGTGCGCTTCGGCCTGGACCGCGACAGTGCGCTGGCGGCGATGACCATCAACGGTGCCAGGATGCTCGATCTGGCGGACCGGGTTGGCTCGCTGACGGACGGCAAGGATGCCGATTTCGTCGTGCTCGACGGCGATCCGCTGAGCGTTGTCAGCCGGGTCCAGCAAACCTGGGTCGAGGGACGCAAGGTGTTCGATCTGAGCGTACCTGAGGACGCACTGGCCGCGACCGGTGGCTATGGGGCCGGCCGCGATTCACTTGCTCAGCAGGTCCTGGAACTGGAGGCCGGGCTATGACCATGAACCGCTGGCAAGCTGGACTAATCGCCCTCCTCCTTGCCCAGCCGCTGTGGGCGCAGGACCTGGCTGTACTGGCCGAACGCATCCATACCCAGGCCGGGGCGCCGATCGACAACGGAGTACTGATTGTCCGGAACGGCAAGATCGAGGCCGTCGGCAGCCAGGCCGAGCTCACGGTACCGACCGGCGTGCGCACCCTGCGGGCGGCACAAGTGACGCCTGGCCTGATCGATGCACGCAGCGTGGTGGGCCTGTCCGGCTACATGAACCAGCCGCACGACCAGGATCAGCTGGAGAAGTCGGCGCCGATGCAGCCGCAACTGCGCGCACTGGATGCCTACAACGCACGCGAACGGCTGGTCGACTGGCTGCGCGAGCTGGGGGTCACAACGATTCACACCGGACATGGTCCGGGCGCGCTGGTGTCAGGTCAGACGATGATCGTCAAGACCCGCGGCAGCAGCGTCGAGGCGTCCATGTTGCGCTCACCGGCAATGCTCGCCTCCCATCTGGGACCAGGCGCCTTTGGCGCAGAGAACGCAAGTCCGGGCACCCGCGCCAAACAGATCGCCTTGCTCCGTCAGCAGCTGATCAAGGCCGACGAGTACCGGGACAAGGCGTCAACCGACAAGGCCGATGCCAAACCGGGGCGCGACCTGGAACTGGAGACCCTGGTCGAGGTACTGGAGCGACGCCTGCCGCTGCTGGTGACGGCCTACCGGGAGCAGGACATCCATTCGGCACTGCGACTGGCGGCGGAATTCAAGATCCGGATCGTGCTCGATGGTGCCGCCGAAGCCTATCTGGCAATCGACGCGATACGCGCCGCCGAGGTCCCGGTGCTGCTGCATCCGACCATGGCGCGCCAGTTCGGCGAACTGGAGAACGCCAGCTTCACCACCGCCCGCGTGCTGCACGAAGCCGGTATTCCGTTTGCCCTTCAGAGCGGCTTTGAGGGCTATGTACCCAAAACGCGGGTGGTGCTATGGGAGGCAGGCATCGCCCACGCCTACGGGCTGCCCTTCGACGCGGCACTGGGCAGCATCACACTGCAGGCGGCGCGCATCCTCGACATCGACGATCGGGTCGGCTCGATCGAGGTCGGCAAGGACGGTGACCTGGTGCTGTTCGACGGCGACCCCTTCGAGTACACCACGCATGTCACCGCGGTCGTGATCGAGGGCGTGGTTGTGAGCGAAATTGCACGCTGACGCCGGGAGGGTGGGAAGGCCGGTGCCGGAGCGCGCGATACAAACAGATGCAGAGATGCGAAGCCGGGCGTCAGGGTCGGAATCGGAATCGGAATCGAGAACGAGATGGGGCGCACCCGGCGTCGGACGCAGTGCGGTTTACGAAGTATCCGGGCCGGAACCACTGGTCGACTCGCCGACGCGGAAGGCCCGTGAGACGGACTCCACAATCGCAGCCCATACGCCAGGCTCGTTGAGCACCGGCATTTCCTTTGCGAGCACGTTGCTGAGATCGCCGCGATTGTGCTCGATTGAGCGCAACACCCGGTCCGCCTGATGATCCGGCATCTCGACGACCTCCTTCAACGCTGCCCGCGCCGTCGCATGGCTCCGCAGGTAGCGCGATTCCGCGCGCATGTGCTCGGTCAGCGTGCGACCTATGACCCTGGACATGAACACCAGATGCGGACCGAGGTCTGGATGACGCCACATGGGCGCGGCGCGGTCGGCACCACTCAAGACAAAGTTCGATACGACACCGTCCGGGTAGATGGTCTGCACGGGCTGGAATTCCACCTGCTCGCACATCTCCCGCATCAGTGGCCCAGACACCGTGTCCAGCACGTGATCGTAGCCACGCCGCTCGCTGACGTCGTCGGTAATCACGGCCGACACCGGCAGAATAACCGGGTAGGGAATCACGCCGTCCCGTCGCAACACGTCGTTGATCAGGAACCGGTGCATCCTGCCATTGCCGTCGGCCAGCGGATGGATGTAGACGAAACCAAATGCCGCCACTGCACTTCGCATCACCGGGGATTGTCCCTGGGTGCATTCGAGAAAGACGCCCAGGCCTCTGAGCATCGCGGGGACCTCTGGCGCGGGCGGCGCCACGTAGTGCACGACCTCCTGGTAGCGCACCGTTTCGCCGACGAACACCGGGGATTGCCGGACTCCGAAGCGCGTCAGCGTGGTTCTGTCGCCGAGGATCTCGCGCTGCAGTTCGGCGAGTGCCGCATCGGTCAACGGGACTACACCCTGTCCGGTGCGCCGGGCCATCACGTCCGCGAAGCGCTGAACTCGATTGGCTTGGTCGGCCTCCCCTTCGATGGCGAAACTGGCCTTGCTCTCTCGCAGGGTCATCCACGCGGCCGCGCGCATCAGTAGTTCATCGCCGAATTCGGCAGCCAGTTGGCCGTACAAACCGCGCACGTCCAGATTCGCCGCCTTGATGACGGCTTCGGTCTTGACGATGGTGGGGCAGAAATGCCGCGTGCCAGCCAGGTTGTCGTTCACCCGCCAACGCCGCACTTTTACGGCCAGGTCAGGCGAGGTGACCACCAGCCTTGACGCATCGATCGCATCGACGTAGTTGCCGCCCAGTCGGTCCGGCACCTGCAAGGCGACGCCAGTCAGCCATTCATACAGAAACGCTGCCCTGCGGGCATATCGCCCGGTCGGTTCGGCGGCCACCCATTGCTGGATGAAGTCCGGGCCGGTGCGCGGAAACAGGCGCGCCAGAAACTCCAGATGCGGAACTTCGTGGCGCAGATGGAACTGCAAATGCGCTGCCGGGTGCGAATCCGGACGCATCGCCTCCAGGTAGGTTTCGAGTCGGAACCGGTCATTGACTTCCGTGGCACGCCGGCCGCCGACCTGACTGACGACAGGCGGCCGACTCATGCAAGTTACCCCGAAGGCCCGGGCCAGCCACGCTGCACCAATCGGATCGCGGGACGGGTCGTTCATGGGGATCTCCGGACGGGACAGCTACGCCGAAAAAACGATGACCAAGGAGGGCACGTGGACCTTCATTTGATTAATAGCGCGCAAAAACGATTATAAACCAGCCCGCATGCTCAAAATCAATTATGAGCTCAAGCCGGGTGCGATTCAAACTGATGTTTCGGAGAGTCTTTGTGGTGGCAGGGCCCAGGGCCCAGGGCTCAGGGCCCAGAAGGTCAAGAGCCGACTTGAGGCGAGTCAAAACGCAATGGCTGCGCGCAACTTCCACG
>JBGTIE010000359.1:0-7633 GCA_041745855.1 Lysobacterales bacterium
CACCACCGTCATCAGGTAAATCGATGCGGGCAGGAACGATTCATCAACCACGAACGTAAATGCCAGATCAGCAATCAGCAGCATGAAGAAGATATGCAGGAAGTAGATCGAGAACGCCGCGTCGGCAATCGGGGATAGCCACTTCAGACGATGGGCATCGAGCTTTCTGAACGCGATCAGCACGAGGATTGCGGCGCTAATCTTCTGAATGTAGAACAGGGTTTCCTTGATCGAGTAGAACCCGATGCGACCTACATCGTTCCTGTATAACGCCAGTAGAGCGATCGATGCGACAATCACGGTCGCAAACAAGAGTTTCCAGTACTTCGCCAGAATATCCAGGCGATGGTTCAGGCCACCATCCCGCGGGCTCCCGAGATAGAGCCCCGCCGTGTAGGCTCCGAGGAAGTAAACGAAGGTCGCAACACTGACCTGACTGCCGCCGCTGACCCACTCGGACCTTGAAACCACCAGCGGGCCGAGCACGATCGCCCACGGCAGCAGGTTCCAGGCGCCGCCCCGTTCAATCCAAGCCGACACCAGCGGCGTAGCCGCGAACAGCATCAACAGAATCGGGATGTACCAGAACGTGAACTGTGCGTTGCCGTGCAGCAAGTTTCTTGGCAGAACGTCGAGGTAGGCCCCCATGCCCTCGCGTAGACCGAGAACGCCAGCGCCGTCCATCTGCAGCATTGATATGCTGAATAGCAGCGTGCAGAAAATGTAGGGCGCAACGACGTTGAGGAGCTTGCCGCGGAAGAAGACATTGAGGCCGCGCGGTTTCAGCACCACCGAGTAGAGCAGACCCGAGATCAGCGCAAAATACAACGTAGCGTCATGAAAGAGCGTCTCGTTGAGCGAAGAGAATAACGAGGTCGAATCGATGCGACCGTTCGACGGCACGAATTGAGCAATCGCCGCGGCATGAATCGCAACGATATTCAGGATCGCGAAGCCGCGGAAGGCATGGATATGGTGCAGATAAATACCGGACTTCATGCCGCAGGCCTCGGGTGGATCAGCGGACAGTGTAGTCGAAGATAGGAGATTCTGGGATGGGGATTCTGGGGCTCTGGGACACCCATCAACCATGACCGATTTCCAGGATATTCCGGAACACGGCGGAACACGGCGGAACACGGGACACACCGATTTTCGCGAGCCACGGGCGATGACCGCGCGGAACTCGGGACGCGCGGGGGGAATCCAGGACACACAAACTTCCCCGCACGCCTCGTAAGCCCATTCCTACACCATCTAGCGGCAAAGGCTGACAATCATTGCCGCCATCGGCCTACAGACAACGCCTCAAACCCGCGCCAAGCTCAGCGCATGACTTCCGCCCGCTCCGCCATCGTACCGCCCGGCTCCTCCGGCTACTACCACTGCGTCTCACGCTGTGTTCGCCGATCGTTTCTGTGCGGCTTCGACAAGCTGACCGGACGCAACTTCGACCACCGCCGCAGCTGGATCGTTGCGCGGATGAACGAGTTGGCGCAGATCTATGCAGTGCGGGTGCTGGCCTTCTCGGCGATGAGCAACCATATGCACCTGGCGCTGCAGTTTGACCCAAGCTGGGTCGAAGCTTGGAGCGACCAGGAAGTCGCCGAGCGCTGGAACCGGCTCTTCCCCAAGGCGAAGATGACCGAGGCGCAGCAGGCCATTCGCATCCAGTCGTGGTTGGCGAAGGATGGAAAAATCGCCAACATGCGCGAGCGATTGGCATCGGTGAGCGACTTCATGAAGTACCTCTCCCAGCCGATCGCCCTTCGTGCCAACATCGAAGACGACTGCAAGGGCAAGTTCTGGGAGAGTCGCTTCAAGTGCCAGCGTTTGCTCGATGAAGCCGCAGTTCTGTCGGCGATGGTCTATGTCGATCTGAACCCAGTCCGCGCCGCGATGGCCCAGGACCTGGAAGACAGCGACTACACCTCGATCCAGCAGCGCATCCGCGACACCGCGCGCAAGCTCGGCAGCGGCGGCGATCAGCTCGAAGCGGTCGTCGGCGTCCCCGGGACCGGCTCTCTATCAATCAGCATCGCGCAGTACCTCAACCTGGTCGACTGGACCGGTCGACAGATGCATCCCGGCAAGCGCGGCAAGATCGATCCCGAACGGCCACGGATCCTTGATCGCCTCGGCCTGACCGACGCCAGCTGGACCACCCAGGTCAAGGCGACCGAGAGCGACTACTACCGCGTCATCGGCGCGGCTGAATCGATCATCGACTACGCGACGCGTGTCGGTCAGCACTGGTTTCAAGGCCTCGGCGTTGCCCGTGAGCTCTGCAAGCTGAGATCGAAACCGGGCTGACTGGTCCGGAACCCCTTGAATGCCCCGCCAGCCGATCGGCTGGCGGGCAGGCGTGGGGGAAAGCAGCTTCAAGCCGGCGAAAATCGCGCGACCGGCGCCGGTCAGACACCGCTTCAGCCTCGAAGACCCCAGATCAGCATCGGGAAGGCCGGAAACCGGCGATCAGCACCGCTGGCTCGGGAAAGTTCGTGTGTCCCCGGTTCTTCCCCCGCCAGCCGATCGGTTGGCGGGCTGGCGTGGCCGGAATCAGCGGAAATCACGACCGCGCCGACCAGAAGCGACCGAACCGCGCCTCAGCGGAATCGCAAACGGCCAAAACTTCCCAGTTCACATCAGTGGCGACGCGAAAGCGGCGCTCTTCGCCGGTAGCCCGCGAAAATCGGTGTGTCCCAGGTTCTTGTCCCAGGTTCTTGCCAGGTTCTTGAGGTTCTGCTAAGCAGATCGGCCAGCACTGGATGCAACGCCTGCCCTCGACTCGATCGGGGGGCATCGGCGTCGCTCGCGAACTCTGCAAAATGAGACCCAAGCCGGGCTGATCTGCCCGGAAGCCCCCAAGAACAACCCGCCAACCGATCGGTGGGCGGGCAGGCGTGGGAAGAATCTAGCCCGAACCATCGAAAAGCGGTCGAACGAGCCGATTCGGGCTCACCTAGCCGCGCGAAACCCCAAGTTCAGCGTTGCGACCGACCGAACAAGGCCGCAGCCGGGGCTGACCCAGGAAAGTTCGCCTGTCCCGCTGCTTTCGTTATCGACCTCAACGGCGACCCGGCGCGAGCGGTTCCTCACACCAGACGCGCCGTCGATCGGTGGGCTCATCGGGGCCCCGCAGGCCATGAACCACCCGTGCATGCGCCTCGATGCCAACGGCGAGCGCCTGACCGAGCCGCAGCCCTTCCATCGAGCGCTCCGTGCTGTAAGCGGTCAGAAAGCGGATGGCGTAGTCGCGCTCACCGGCGCCCATCAGAGCACGTGCTGTCGCTTCGACGTAGGGCTGGTCCGCCCGCATGCGGGCCTCGAAGCCCTCGAACGCAGCCCGTACCGGCGGGTAATATTCCGCCGCGTTCTCGTCACAGGCGAGATACATCAGACGTTTGAATTCGCGGAAGGCGTAGCGCGTGCCTTCCTGCACCTGCGACTGCGCCGACTGGAATCCTGCAGCCTCGCCCGCTGACAGGTAGCGGTGATACCCGTATTCGAGTGGCAGGCTTTCCGTCCCGATGTAATAGGGTACGAAGGGAGCGATCGAGGAATTGGTCGCCGCTGCCCACAAAACGCTGAGCTCGGGCTCGAGGTCCGCGCGCAGATGTGCCACCTGCCCGTAGCCCGTCGTGTCGAGCGAGATGCGCGGGTCGCGGATAAAGGCCTTCATCTCCTCAAGGGAGATCGGCGCAGCGTTAGCGACAGCCTCTTCGACGTAGACGACCTCGTCGCTGCGGCCGCGGCCATTGCCGTAGATCGCGTTCACGTTGAACGGCTCGCCGGCTTCGGCGTCATACCAGCCCTGCTCCACGGCGAAATCCATGAAGTTCGGCGAGGCGAGGTAGTCGCCGCTCTCCTGCCAATCGACTGGCAGCTCGAGGATGTAGCCAGGACAGAGGAACTTGACGTCATTCGGCCCCAACCGCTCCGCGATCCAAAGCCCCACGCCGCCCGCGAACTCGATCAGTACCCAGCCCTCCTCCGGATCGGCGATGAGATGCGAGTTGCCGCCGTAGGTCTGAAATCCATGCTCGTCGATCAGTGCACCAATGATCTCGACGGCTTCCCGCGCCGTCGCCGCCCGCTGCATGATGATCCGCGAAAGGTCGCTGTATTGCGGTCCGCCCGTCTGCGGATTAGGCGTCATTTCGACGAGTTCCGGGCGCGAGGGTGCCCAGACGTCCCGGGCGGCCACCTGGTGATCGTTCAGGCCGCCATTTGTCAGTGGGGCGGGAAACCCGGCAAATTCGGAATAGTAGTGCGCGATGTATCGGTAGGTCACTGGGACCTGGGGAATTGCTGACAGAATGCCGGGCATGTCGGCAGCCCCCGTGATGCCGACCGTGATAGTCGTCCCCGCCTCGTGTGTCTCCCGGGGTTGAATGACCAACCAGTGGCTCGAAGGCTCATCGCCGCTGCCGCCGAGCATGGTGCTGCCGTCCTCAGTAAGGTTCTTGCCGACAAACAGGCCATAGCTCGCCAGCCCAAGAGAGGGCGTCCCAAGCCCAACGGCTACTGCAACGAGGGTCAAGGCCCTGTAATTCATATCATTCCCCCTTGGAAGTTTCCGATTGAGCGTGCGCCAGCATCGTTGGCCCGCGACGGGAATTCAAGCAGAAGCCGCCCACGGTTTCCTGGCTCCCAGATCAGCATCCGGACAGCCGGAAACCGGCGGTCAGCACGGCTGGCTCCGGAAAGTTCGTGTGTCCCCGGTTCTTTTTGAGCGGTTGGCGTCGGTCAGTGAATTCATGAAGTACCTCTCCCAGCCGATCGCCAGACGTGCAAACATCGAAGACGACTGCACCGGCAAGTTCTGGGAAGGCCGCTTCAAGTGTCAGCGCCTGCTCGATGAAGCCGCCGTCCTGTCGGCGATGGTCTACGTCGATCTGAATCCGGTCCGCGCAGCGATGGCCCAGGATCTGGAAGATAGCGATTACACGTCGATCCAGCAGCGCATCCGTGAGACTGCGCGCAAGCTCGGCGGTGGCGGCGATCAACTCCAAGCCGTCGCCGGCGTCCCCGGCACCGGCTCTCTGTCGATCAGCATCGCCCAGTACCTCAACCTGGTCGACTGGACCGGTCGGCAGATGCACCCCGGCAAGCGCGGCAAAGCCTGCCCTCGACTCGATCGGGGGATCGACCCCGAACGGCCGAGAATCCTCGACCGACTGGGTCTGACGGACCGCAGCTGGACTACCCAGGTCAGGGCGACCGAGAGTGACTTCTACCGCGTCATCGGCGCGGCTGAATCGGTCGTCGAGTACGCGAGCCGGGTCGGTCAGCAGTGGTTTCAAAGCCTGCCCTCGACTGGATCGGGGGGCTTGGCGTCGCTCGCGAGCTCTGCAAAATGAGATCGAAGCCGGGCTGACCGGTCCGGACTCCCTCAGAAATCTCGCCAGCTGATCGGTTGGCGGGAAGGCGTGGCGAAAATCAGCGGAATTCGGCGCCGATCCGACGAAAAGCAACCGAACCGCCCCTCCGCAGCACCGCAAGCCTCCAAGAACTCCCCAGTTCATATCGATGACGACTCAAACGCGCCGGTCTTCGCCGGCGGCTCGCGAAAATCGATGTGTCCCAGGTTCTCTGTCCCGTGTTCTCTGTTAACCCAGAAAAGTTCGCCTGTCCTGTCTCCGCCGCCACCGCCACGGACCTGCGCCAGACTGGCGAAGGCCGCAATCGCTGCTATCGTGGCCGTGGTAGATACCGCGGCCGTGGTAAGTACCATGGCCATGGTATATAGTTTGGCCACAACCGTAGCTGAGAGTTCGAGCCATGCCCGCCTTCGGTGATGCATCCAATCCGACAGCGTCCGCGGAATCGCGCATCGCCGCGCTGTTTCACGCGCGAGGATGGAACGTTGAGGTCAAGCCTTCCGTCGGAAACTTTTGCGCCGATCTCGTCGTCAGCAAAGGCGAGAACCGTTATGTAGTCGAAGTCAAAGCGCTCGCGGAGGGACGGCCCGACCGGGTGATCGCCCTGCTATCGCAAGCCATCCTGCAAGCCCGCCGATACGCTGACGAGAACGAGATGCGCCCGCTGGCGGTGGTGCTCGTGCGGCAGGCGTCGCCTTCGTTGCGACGAAAGGTCGAACAGTTCCAGCGCGACTTTGCGCCAGCAGTCGCGATCGGCTTGGTGTCGGAAACGGGCAGCAGCCGCTTCATTGGCCAGGGTCTGGACGGGCTCAATATGGAAGCACCCCGCAAGTCGGGCAGGGGCAAGCTGGTCGTTCCGCGCGGCGCCTCGGATCCTTTTTCCGATCTGAATCAATGGATGCTCAAGGTACTACTGGCACCCGAAGTACCGGACAAGCTGATGAATGCACCACGCGGCGAGTATTCCAGCATTTCCAGGCTGGCCGAGGCCGCACAGGTATCCCCGATGAGCGCGTCGCGATTCGTGCGCCGCCTGCAGGAAGCGGGTTTCCTCGACGATTCCGGCGGCACCTACCGCATAGTCCGGCGCCGAGACCTGTTCCTCCACTGGCAATCGGCTGCGATGCGCTCGTCTCCGGAGTTGCAGATGTCATACCTGATCCCGGCAACCGGTACGCGGCATCTGATAAAGGTGGTTTCGCAGATGGACGCCTGCGTCGGATTGTTTGCTGCCGCCGATTTGCTGACCCTCTCCCACGTCAGCGGCGTGCCGCCATATGTGTACGTGCGGCGCCTCTCGCCGACGTCGGAGAATGCGTGGTCCGGACTGGTGCCCGCCAAGGCAGGCGTGGCGGGCCACCTCGTTCTCAAGCAGGCATCCTTCCCCGAGTCGCTGTTCCGTGCTGCCGTCCGCGTAGACGGCGCATTGGTTTCGGATGTACTTCAGATCTGGCTTGATGCCGCCGCGCACCCATCGCGCGGCGCAGAGCAGGCCGATTTCCTGCGGCACAACGTTCTCGCCGACGTAGTGGGGTCAGAAGAATGAACGATCGAGCGGCTTTTGCGACCTTGGTCGACGCTCTGTCGCCGTGGAACGGCCAGTTGGTCTTTGTCGGCGGGTGGGCGCATCGGCTCTATCGCTTGCATCCCCGAGCCGGAACGCTGGACTACCAGCCGCTGGTCACGCTCGATGCCGACATTGCTTTCGGCTATCGCGAGCAACTGGAGGGCAACATTCAGGCTCGATTGCATGAGTTCGGCTTTCGCGAGGAACTGAGCGGGAGTCACAAACCCCCGGCGAGATCTTCGCGGTGCGGGTGCTGGCGTTTTCAGCGATGAGCCAATATGGAGTGCGGTAGCTTGCTACCGCTCTGCTCTTGGCAGCTTGGTGCCGCCCTTGGCGTTGAAAGCTTGCCGAGCGCTGGAACCGTCTCTACCAGCGCGCTGACATGACCGAGGCGGAACAGGAAGACCGCATCAAGGCCTGGCTGGCGCAGGAAGGCAAAGTCGAGAACATGCGTGAACGCCTGGCCTCGGTCAGCCAGTTCATGAAGAACCTCGCCGAACCCATCGCCCGTGCGGCGAACGTCGAAGATGGCTGCACCGGCCACTTCTGGGAAGGCCGCTTCAAGTGCCAGCGCTTGCTGGACGAAGCGGCTGTGCTGTCAGCGATGGTCTACGTTGACCTCAACCCGGTCCGGGCCGCCATGGCCGAGGACCTGGAGACCAGCGACTACACCTCGATTCAG
>JBGTIE010000360.1:0-3297 GCA_041745855.1 Lysobacterales bacterium
ACGCTGGCCGCCATCTGCTCGTCCGTCAGCGCGGGGTTGCCGCCACGCGCCGGCATGATCCCGGCCGTACCCGTATAGCCCTCGATCGCCTTGCGGACCAGCGTGTCCATGCCCTGCGCGACTCGTTCGCTCCAGGCCGCCTGTTCCAGCTTCGGCGCACCGGCGACGCCGGCAGTGTGGCAGGCGCCACACAAGTTGGCATAGATCACCGAACCATCGGTGGTGCCGCCGTAGGCCACCTGGCTGGCCGCGGCCGAACGCGCTGCTTCGGCCTGGGCGAGCATCGCGGCGCGACCGGTCTCGCCGGCATAGACCTGGCCGAGCGGCTTGATTCGTTCCTCGATTCTGGCGTCGCGCAACTCGGCGCGCTCGCTGTTGGCGCCCTGGCCTTCATCACTGTAGAAGCCCTTGTGCATGAACCATGCAAGCACGATCAGCACGATGGTAAACACCACCAGGCCGGCAATGATCTGGGAAAAATGGCGCAAGAAAGTCGCATCGTGGTTCGTCACGGGTCATCCTCCACACCGTCCGGCGGGCCGGCGTGCCTGGTCTGGTCAACGGGAAGGCCGAAGTATACGTCAGAGGGCGGCGGGCGTGGACAGTGGGGGCGGGGGTGGGTGCAATTCAAACGGATGTTGGCTGAGGTCGTTTGCGGCGGACATCGGTTATCGCCGACCATCCTACTCGTACTCGTACTCGTACTCGAAAGCAGCGTGATGGCTACGAGTACGAGTACGAGTACCGCGATGCTGAGTACGAGTACGACCCCACTGCCTCGATTGCTCCGAACCGGCGCGGAAACATCAGTTTGAATCGCACCCCTCAAAAGATGCGGTTCGCGGAGCTCACCGACATCCTACGCGCACTCCGCGGCTCTTCTGGGCCCTGGGCCCTGTGCCCTGGGCCCTGCTCTCAATGAGCCCTGGACCGTCAACACTCGTCCCGCCCGCCCAGCAACAACCTGGACAACCCAATCACCGGCAGCAACCCGGCCAGCACGATCGCTATCGATGGCAGGGCGGCTTCGGCGAGGCGCTCGTCCATGGCCAGTTGCTGGGCGATCACCGCCAGCGTGTCGTAATTGAAGGGGCGCAGCATCAGGGTGGCCGGAAGTTCCTTCATCACGTCGATCAGCACCAGCATCCAGGCCACCGCCAGGCTGCGCCACAGCAGCGGCAGGTGGATGCGGGCAAACACCTGCCAGCGCGGCGCGCCGAGGGAGCGGGCGGCGGCGTCCAGATTTGGGCTGAGACGGCCTACGGCGTCGTCGATGCCGCCCCAGGCGACCGCGAAGAAGCGCAGCAGATAGGCGTACAGCAGGCCCAGTATGGTGCCGCTGAGCAGGGTCTGCGACCAGTCCATCCGGTCGGCCAGCCAGTTGTCGGCGCTGGCCACCGGCCACAGGATGGCCAGCGCGATGACCGCGCCTGGTACCGCGTAACCGAAGCTCAGGCTGGCGGTGCCCAGCCGCAGCCAGCTGGCGGCCGGTCCCTGCGAAAAACGCAGCGCGTAGGCAAAGGTGGTTGCCAGCAGCACCGTAGCGGTGGCGCCGAGCAATCCGAGGGTCAGGCTGTGACGGAACCAGCCCCAGAAGCGGCTCAGGTCGGTGGTCAGTTCGGGTTCGCGCAGCAGCAGCCAGAGCAGATTGCTTAGCGGGATCAGGAAGCCAAGCAGCACCGGCAGTAGCAGCAGCGAAACGACCCCGATCGCGGCGGCGGGACGCAGGGCCAGGCGTGGCCACGGTCGATGAGTCTGCGATGTGCTGTGGCGCGCCCGGCCACGCGCCCAACGTTCCAGGGCGTAGATCAGCCCGACCGCCAGCAGCAGCACCACCGCCAGCAGCAGCGCCGCGCTGCGTTCGCCCAGTGCGAACCAGGTCTTGTAGATGTTGGCCGAGAAGGTCGGCAGGCCGAAGTAGTGACTGGCACCGACGTCGGCGAGGGTCTCCATCAGCACCAGCATGCCGCCGGCCACGACAGCCGGGGCGATGATCGGCAGCACGATCCGCCGGATCATCCCGGCACCGGACTCACCCAGCAGCTGGGCCGACTCGATCAGACTACGCGACACCTGCCCCAGCGCAGTCCGTGCCAGCAGGTAGACATAGGGGTACAGGACCAGCGCAAACAGCAGCACCGCGCCGCCGAGCGAGCGGATCTCCGGCAACCGGCCGTCCCAGTCCAGACCGCTCCGCAGTGCCCGCTGCAGTGGGCCGCTGTACTGCAGCAGATCGGTGTAGGCGTAGGCGATGACGTAGGTGGGCATCGCCAGCGGCAAGACCAGCAGCCAGCTCAGCAACAGCCGGCCGCGGAAGTCAAAGCGTTCGATGCACCAGGCCGCGCCGACACCGATCAGCAAGGCGCCGGCCAGCGCGCCGGCCGCCAGCAAGCTTGTCACCCAGACCGTCTCCAGCAGCACCGTCCGCGCCAGATGCACGAGCACCGGCAGCTCAAAGCCGACCAGCGCAATCGCCAGCAGCGCCGCCAGCGGCAGCAGCAGCAAGCCCGCCAGCGCCAGGCAGATCAGTGCGGTCTTGGACAGGCCAGCGGGCAGAAAGCTCATACGCGGATGAGGGGTGGGCAACGTCAACGGCAGGCGGCCGCCGATTGTGGCGCAGTTTGTGGTGCAAGTGGCGGTGGCGGTCGGAGAGTGCGAGTCGGACCGATGAGGAGAACAAGTCGGGAGTTGGGAATTGGGAGTCGGGAGTTGGGAGTTGGGAGTTGGGAGTCGGGAGTTGGGGGTGGGAGTTGGGAGTCGGGGGAGCCAGTCGGGAGTAGGGAGTCGGGAGTTGGGAGTCGGGAGTTGGGAGTTGGGAGTTGGGAGTTGGGAGTAAAAGCAAGAGCACAAGCCGGAGCTTAAGCAAGGGCACAAGCCAGAGCAGAGCAGCCTTTGCAGTCGCGCTGCTTTGCGGCGGCGGGAGACTCGATCGCAGGCTGGCGTTGGTGCACGACCAGCAACCGTGAACAACTCCACGATGCGCACTCCCGACTCCCGACTCCCAACTTGATCAGGCGGAGCATGCAGTTCGTGTCCGCCTCACGCGTCACGCATCCGAATCACTGGCCACTTCCGCCCTCTGCTGGCACTCTCTCGCCCATTCTTGGCCCGACCATCAACCCATGTCCACAGCCATCGACACCGCTGCCGTCCGCAGCTTTCTGACCTCGCTGCAGGACCGCATCTGCGCCGCGCTGGAAACGGCCGACGGGGCGGCAGGCTTTGCCGAAGATCTGTGGCAGCGGGCCGAAGGCGGCGGTGGGCGGACGCGGGTGCTGCGCGAGGGAGCGCTGTTCG
>JBGTIE010000361.1:0-5195 GCA_041745855.1 Lysobacterales bacterium
GCCCCCCTCCCACATGTCCATCCTGCGCTTGAGCCTGATCCAATCCGATATCCGCTGGCATGACGCTCAGGCCAACCGCGAGTTGCATGGTCATGAGGTGCGGCGCGTCGCCGACCACACCGATGTGGTGATCCTGCCGGAAACCTTTCTGTCCGGCTTTTCCAATGACGCCGCCGCGCTGGCCGAGGGCATGAACGGAGAGTCGATGCGCTGGCTGCGGGGGCTGGCGGCCGAAACCGGGGTGGTGATCTGCGGCAGCCTGGTGCTGCAGGATGAGCACGCCCGCGCGGTCAATCGCTTTGTCTGGATGCCGCCAGACGGCGAACTGGTCTGGTACGACAAGCGCCATCTGTTCCGCATGGCCGGCGAGCACGATCGCTACGCGGCCGGCGACCGTCGGCCGATCATTCAGTATCGCGGCTTCCGTATCCAGCCGGCGGTCTGCTACGACCTGCGCTTCCCGGTCTGGCTGCGCAACCGCGTGCGGGACGACGGTACGCTCGAGTACGATTTGCTGTTGCTGGTGGCGAACTGGCCCAAGCCCCGACGTGAGCACTGGCGCACGCTGCTGCGCGCCCGCGCGATCGAGAACCTGGCCTATGTCGCGGCGGTGAACCGGGTCGGCATCGACGGCAATCAGGTCGAGTACGCCGGCGACAGCGCGGTGATCGACTATCTCGGTCAGCCGCTGGTTGAACTCGGATCACAGGCCCAGCGCGCCCAGGTCGAAATCGACCTGGCCACGCTGCACGCGCACCGCCTGCGCTTTCCCGCCCACCAGGACGCTGACCAGTACCAGGCGTCCTGGTGAGGCCGTGCTCTCAGCATGTTGCCCATGCCGCCTCGACGGCCGCCCGGCTGCAGCCCGCCGCTGAGCCGGCGTAGACTTGGACTGAAATCGCCAGGGAGAAGCTCATGTACAAGCGCGTGCTCGTGTGCACCGATGGTTCCGAACTTTCACAGAAGGCCGTCAAGGAAGCAGTCGCCCTGTCGCGCTACCTGGGCGCCGAGCTGGTGGCCGTCTATGCGGTGGCCAACTACGTCCCGCCGGTCGAAGCAATTGCGCCGATCTATTACCTGCCGACGCTGGAGGAGTATCAGGATCGCGCCCGGGCGGAGGCCGACCACGTGCTGGAGCTGGTGCGCGAGGCCAGTGATGCGGCCGGGATCCCGTGCGAGCTGGAGTGGGCGCTCAGCGACGATCCCTACAAGCTGATCCTGGATGTGGCCGAACGGCGTGCCTGCGATCTGATCGTGATGGCCTCGCACGGCAGACGCGGGCTCTCCGGCTTGATCCTCGGCAGCGAAACGACCCGGGTGTTGACCCACTCGAAGACGCCGGTGCTGGTGGTCAGGTAGGGCTGGCTGCGGGATGGGGGCGAGTCAAACGGATACGGCTGCGGGAGTCGAGGCTCGAAGTCGAGAGTAGGGAGTAGGGAGTCGGGAGTAACAGCAAGAGCGAAAGCAGAGCTAGAGCGCGCGCCCCAGGACCGAGAGCATTGATCGCACGCGAGACCGCATGACGGAACTTACAAAGCGGATACTGCGAACCGCTTCAAGATGCGACTCCCGACTCCCGACTCCCGACTTTGCCGTTGTCAGAGCAAGCGGCAGTTCGGTCTTCCGCAGTGTGACCCGCGCCCGCGAACCATTGTCAACGATGACCGCGGCCACCCCCGACGGCAGCTCAAAGGTGCAACAATACTGCCGATACCCGACCCCCTTGCGGAACCCATGCAAATCCTCGAAAGCGCGCGCTTGCGCCTTCGGCCGATGGTCGAAGACGATGCCTCATTTCTAGTCGCATTGCTCAATGAGCCGGCCTTTCTCCGCCATGTCGGCGACAAGGGCGTGTGCACCGTTGCCGATGCGCTGACGTACATGGCCGGGCCGCGCGAGAGCTATCGCAAGCATGGCTTTGGTCTGACCGTGGTGGAATCGCAGGAGAGCGAGTCCGCGATGGGCATCTGTGGTTTGATCAAGCGAGACTGGCTGACCAATCCAGATCTCGGCTTCGCCTTCCTGCCCGAATACAGCGGCCAGGGCTACGCGCTGGAAGCGGCGGAAATGACCTTGCAGCACGCCCGGGATGCGCTCAGCGTTGAGCGGGTGCTGGCGATCGTCTCACCCGGCAACGTGGCCTCATTGCGACTGTTGCGCAAGCTGGGATTCGTCGACAAGGGCCGTATCCAGCCCCCCGCCGATGCGCAACCGTCGCTGCTGTTCAGCCTGTCTCTGGCAGTCGGGCAAGCCGCCGATACGCGCTCGGAGCGACCCCGGCGCGCAGCCGGAATGCACGGCTGAAATTGGCCGCATCGCGATAGCCCAAAGCGAGCGCAATGCTGGACACGGGCTCGTCGGTTTGACTCAGGCGTTCACAGGCGCGTCGATAGCGTTCGCGGTTTCCCAGTTCGCGGAAGGAGGTTTCTTCGGCAGCCAGTTTGCGGTGCAGGCTGCGGCTGGACAGATGGAGCAGTCGCGCTACCTCAGACTGGCGCGGCATGCAATCGGTTGAGCGCTGCAGGATCTGCAATACCCAGGCGGTCAGACCCCCCTCGGCCGCGAGGCGTTCGAGCAATTCCTGACAGCGTCGCTCGGCCGCCGCGCGCGCGCCCGGATCGGCCAGCACCAACGGCCTTTCCAGCATCGATAGCGGCAGACTGGCGCTGAAGCGGTCGCTGCCTTCGTCATGCGGATGCACCCGGGCCGGTCGCAGCTTCCGGTAGCTGGCCTTCAACCACGGTCGCGGCAGGTCGATACGGTACTCCGGGGCGCTGCCGCCGAGCAGGAAACGCAGTTCTTCGTGAAAGGCGGCCAGCAGTGCTTCGGCATGGAAGCGCAACACGTCACTGCGCAGCGGCAGGGTCGCCTGCCATTGCATCACCAAGCGTACACCGCAGCGCTCCGCGCCGAGGCTGAAAAGCGGCGTGATCAACGGCCAGTAGCGCACCGCCAGCCGCAGGGCGTCGGCCATGGTCGCGGCGCTCATCATCGCCAGCCCAAGCATTTCGTGACTGCTCGGCTTGATCTGCCTACCCAGCCGCAGGGCCAGGTCGTCATCCGGATCATGCCGCAGCACCGCCACCACCAGCGCCTCCACCTGGGTTGCGCTGAGTTGTGCCGCCGGGTGGACCAGTTGCTGCGGATCCAGGCCGAGTCCGGCGAGCAATAAATTCGGGTCGTGGCCATCGGCACGCAACAGGGGCAGCAGCAATGCGTAGTAGCGGGACGGAAAACGCATGGCTGATTATGACAGGCATCTGGCTGAAAATGACCAGCTGCCAAAATGCGGCCGCGGCATTCTGTGGCGACTGATTTCATGCTGGGCCGTAGTGTATGGACGCAATTGAATGGCGAGACCGGCGCTTGCCGTTGTGGTGGCTGGGGCTGGTCGTACCGCTGCTGCCATTCGTGGGCTGGGGGCTGTGGGTGCTCAGCGACCTTGAACTGAGCTGGTGGATAGGGCCGATAGTACTGTACGGACTGGTGCCGTTGCTGGACGCATGGATCGGCGAGGATCGCAGCAATCCGCCGGAGTCGGCAGTCTCCGCGTTGAGCGCCGACCGTCGCTATGGCCGGGTCCTGCTGAGCTTTCTGCCGCTGCAATTTGCCGCCACCACGCTCGGGGTGGTGTTGGCCGTCCACGGCGAGCTGGGCTGGTTTGGCTGGTGCGGGCTGCTGGCGACCATCGGGATGGTCAGTGGGGCTGGCATCAATGCGGCGCACGAACTGGGTCATCAGCGCGGCCGGCTGGGACCATGGCTGGCCAAACTTGCGCTGGCACCGGCCCTTTACGGACACTTCCAGGTCGAGCACAACCGTGGCCATCATGTCCGGGTGGCCACCCCGGAAGATCCGGCCAGCGCCCGGCTGGGCGAATCCTACTGGCGCTTCCTGCCGCGCACGCTGCTCGGCGGTCTGCGCTCGGCCTGGCAACTGGAGGCCGGCCGGCTGGCGCAGCAGCGGCTGAGCCGATGGAGCTGGCGCAACGAGATCCTGCAGGCCTGGGCCATCAGCGTGCTGTTGCTGCTGCTGGTCGGCGTGATGCTGGGGCCGATTGGGATACTGTTCTTCGTGCTGCAGGCGATCTATGGCGCCTCACTGCTGGAGACGGTCAACTACATCGAGCACTACGGCCTGCTGCGCCAGCGCGAAGCGGGCGGGCGTTACCAACGCTGCGCTCCCGAGCATTCCTGGAACAGCAACCACCTGGTCTCCAATCTGCTGCTGTACCAGTTGCAGCGGCACTCCGACCACCACGCCCATCCGACCCGTCCCTATCAGGCGCTGCGCCACTTCGACGACGCGCCGCAGCTGCCCGGCGGCTACGCCGCGCTGGTCCCGCTGGCCTACTTCCCGCCGCTGTGGTTCCGGATCATGGATCGCCGCGTGCTGGCGCATTACGGCGGCGATCGAGGCCGCTGTAATTTGGGGCCGGCGTCGGTGTAGCCGGGGTGCGATTCAAACTGATGCGCGATGCGAAGCGGGGAGGCGGGGTCGGAATCGGTATCGGAATCGGAATCGAGAGTGACGGCATGAACTTTCGCCCTGCCGACGACTTGCGCTGTACCAGGCAGTCATCAAGAGCGCCGGCGTTGCGACATGATTCACGAGGAGGCAGCCGGATACGCTGGTTACGGATCGATTCCGAGCCCGACCCATACCGACCCCGATTCCGACCCCGATTCCGACCCCGATTCCGACCCCGAGCAGAGCTTGCTGGCAGAGGGCTCGGCGTTGACGGGAGCGGATTCTCCTCCGCCCACCTCAGCCCTGCGGAACCCCCGCCATGTCCGGCAGGGTGTGGGCAATGCCCTTGTGGCAGTCGATACAGGTCTTGCCGGCTTCCAGGTTCTGCTCGTGGATTGCGGCAGCGCGAGTCGACTGGCGGGTCAGGTCCATCGATTCGAAGGCGTGCACGACCAGGCTGGCGATATGTAGCACCGCGCTCATGCGGCCTGCCCCCGCTCGAGTTGGCGCTGCTCGATCAGACTGCGCTCAATCAACCCGATCGCCGCGCTCGGGCAGATGGGAATGCAGGCGCCGCAGCCACTGCAGCTATCCAGCCGCAATTGGGGTTTGGGTACGCGTGCCGGGGCGAAGGTGATCGCGGCTTCGGGGCAAACGTCGCGGCAGCTCTGGCAGACGATGCCGGTGGCGGTCAGGCAGTCCGGGCCGATCGCCGCCAGCAGGGT
>JBGTIE010000362.1:0-7119 GCA_041745855.1 Lysobacterales bacterium
GCCATTGCCGTCGAGCAAGGGGATGCGGACGGGCTGGAGGCGCTGGCGCAGAGCTGGGCGGTCCGCTCGCGCGCGGCCGGTCGGAATGCGCAAGACGCTGTGGGGGATATTCCGGCCTTGCAGATCCATGAGGATGCGCGCGCATGCGGCCACCTGACCGCGCAGCTGTGGCGCGCCAAGGCCTTCGACACCCTGCCGGGGGCGTTGGAGCTCGATTTGCTGCTGGAATGTTCGCTGGCGAAGGGCGACTTTGCTATGGCGACGGCGCTGGCTGAGTTCGTCCTCGCGGTCGGCAATGTCGGGCCGGAGGGTGGATTTCTGCAAGAGCAAGCTAGACGCGAAGCCGGAATCCTGGCCGGAATCTCCCGGGTAGCGCTGGGTGCTGCGCGCAATGAACTGGCAGAGCGCATTTTCGACCCTGCCAGCTGGCCCCAGGCTGGTCGCGAGGGGGGCGGCCCCCGTCCCCGGTTTTTCTGGGGACGACGCGTGACCGCCTGGCCAAGCGCCTGGACAGCCAGAGCTCATTGCACACCGACCGCCCCGAAGTCTGGCTCGCGCTGAACGATGCTGTAGCCGTGCTCGATCTGTACGGCCCGCCATCGTTCGCCAAGCCGGTGGATGCTGCACCAGCCCGGGCCCGCTTCGCGGAATCACAGCAACTTCGTCGCGAACTCGGCATGGATGCCGAGCTGATCCGGGCGCGTGAGACGTGGTTTGAGGCGGTTGCATCCGCCGCCTCCATCCCTCGCTTGTAGCTCGCTCAGTCCCGCTTGACCGCGCTGGTGCAGCAATCCGAAGGTCACCGGTTTCCGGTTCCGGAATGATCGGTTTCGAGTGCACGATTGCGATCGATGACCTCATCGCTACGGCCGAGGCGATCGTCGCCAACGGCGGCAGGCTGACATGGGCCCTTCGAGATCCAGGGCGTCGGCACGCTGGTGATGTTCGAGAACACTGAAGGCAATGTGTTTGGAGCCATGCAGTACCAGACAGCAGTCAGTTCGTCCCCTTGAAGAACTCCGGCGGATGATTGGCCTGAATGGCGGCCAGTTCCTCCGCGCTCAGGCCCACCTTCTGGCGCAGCGCCAGTGCATGGTCCTGCGGTGCGAACACCGGGTAGTCGCTGCCGAAGATCAGTCGCTTCGGGCCCGCCCGGCGCAGGTCTTCGGCCAATGCGCGGGCTTGTACCTCGGTCGTCGCCGGCACGCCTTCGCTATCACTCGGCAGGAACGTGGCGGAAAGATCAAAGTACAGACCAGGACGAGAATCGCCCTCGGCCTCGCGTGATTCGACCCAGTCCAGCAGGGTACGAAACACCGACTTCGTCCAGGGGCCGTAACCTCCACTGCCGCCGAGGTGGGCAACGATCACCTGCAGCCGTGGGTGCGGTTCCAGCACCGCGTTGGCGAAGGCCTCGATGTGCGCCGTGGTGTGGCCGCGGCGCTGCGGATCCAGATGGATCAACAGGCTCAGCTCTGCCGCCTCCAGCCAGCCTGCCAGCCGCGCCAGGGTCGCCAGATCTTCGGGCTCGCGCAGGTCGATTTCGTTGCTGGCCACATGCACCTTGATACCGACCACGCCCTTCATTTCGCGGCATCGCGCCAATTCGGTCTCGGCGTACGGCCGCAAGGGATTCACCGAGCACAGGGCCACGGCCCGACCTGGCCAGCGCCGCGCCTGGGCGGCAACGTGATCGTTCTCGCCGCGCAAGCGTTCGTATTCCTGATCCAGGTCCAGTTCCAGCCCGTCGCGAAATTCCGCATTCGCGTACAAATGCCCCATCGGCACCAGCACCACGCGATCAAGGATCGGCGCAACGGTGCGACCATCCACAACGTCTGGTTCAAGCAGCGTCGCGGGCGAGAGATAAACACCTTCCGGACGCGAAAAGCGCACGCCCAGCGACTTCCAGTCGCGGATCAGATTCGGGCCGAGCAGGTGAACGTGGTGATCGATGACAAGCGCAGGGGCGGCTGCCGCTGACTCATCGGCTAACTCCCCCATCTGTACCGGAGCGGCGTGTTCACTTGCACAACCGACAGGCAGCCAGGCGCAGGCAAGCAAGGCCAGGCCGTGAACCAGCTTCAACGAGTCGAACCCGCGGTCGTCCCGTAGCCCCCTGCGCGTCGCGTCGCCCACCAGACGCACACAAAAGCCAGCACTGCCGGCAGCGCCTGGGAGTACAGGATCGAAAATTTGGCCGTGGCCGCGCCGAACACGCCGGCCACGATCACGCAACCGAGGAAGTACAGCTTAAGGTCGCGCCTTCCAGCCCACAGACCCCAGACCAGCCCAGCGGCGAGGAAGCCGTTGTACAAGCCCTGATTGGCCGCCAGGGTTGCCGATGCTGCCGATACTTCGGGCGTCATCGCGAAGATCCTGCGTCCTACCGGGTGATCCCAGTAGAACATTTCCAGGATCAGGATCCCGAAATGGCTGAGCGCTACGAATCCGGTCAGCAGTTTGGCGATCAGCTTCATGCAGGGTCTCCGTAAGCACGGGATGCGAATTGGGCCGAGGCGCAAAGCAGCATCTCACTGTTGCAATGGGCCGGCAACTGGTCAGATCCGACCCTGCCTGACCGAGTCCTTGACGAGGCATCCCTTGAGACGCCGCCGCTGACGCGAACGCGACAGGCGCTCGTGCTGCGGGCGGGATGGGACCAGTTTGCGCCGGGCGACGACCCTGCGCAGCAACTCGCCATGATTGTGCTTCGCCGTAGTCGGTACTTCAGTCCGGATTCAATTGGGATGGGAGCCATTCACGGGCGACGAGCAGGGCCCTGAGCCCGGCCCGGTCGATCGGCTGGCAGCCCTCTTCGTCGCACACTTCGTCGGGTGCCGGCAGCCAACGTCCGACCAGTACGAAGCCCGGTTCGGGCTCATCGCTGAGTGTGCTGAGTGCCGATTCCACTTCCGCGGTCCAGCGCTCGCCTGGATAAGCCTTGTTGAGCACGTCCATCAGCGCGTGTGGCCGTAACCAGGGTGACTCGACATGGGCCACCCAGCCGGACTGAAGCAGGTGGTCGAGCAGCTTGGCGGGCGCAAGTGTCCCGATCAGGATGTCCTCGGCAGTGACGTCGGTGTCGATGCCGCCATGCCAGTCGCTGCTTTCGTGGACCATGGCATGCCAGGTCCGGGACGGTGCAGGTGCCTGGGCCGACAGGTCGGCCCCTTCCAGCGCCGCGCGCAACTGCAACCAGGCCCGCGCGGCGGAATCTTCGGCGCCGCTGCTGGACAACTGCTTCAGTATGCTCGCCGCTTCGTTTGCGCGCTGCTGGTGAAGCAGCAGCTTGGCCAGCACTTGCTGGTGTGCCGCTCGCGGGTATTCCAGTGTCGGCAGGATGTTCTGCCACAGGCTGAGAGCGCGTGCCGACTCGCCCGCCAGCGCCGTTGTGACCAGCAAGTCCCGAACCTTGTACGATGCGCGCTCGTCCTGCAGCGGGATGAAGCTTTCGTCGACCAGCAGGCGTTCCAGTGCCACGATGGCAATCGCCGCAGGGACCTTCGTCAGTGTTTCGATCTCGCCATCGAAACGCTTGGTCAGAGCATCGCGCCACTGCTTTTCTTCGCCCTCCAGCCCCGGCATGCACATGGCTACCGGACGCAGGCTGCTGGACAGGCCGCGCAGCTGATGGATCAACGCGCGCGCAGTCTCCGCTCGCAGGCGCTGGGTGAGCGAGCAGTCGGCAGCTTTGCTGAAGTCGCATTCGCGAGAGGGCAGGGCCAGCACGTGGCCGAGAAAGCTCACCGTGCTCGGGGGCTGCGACAGCCCGACCGCCCGCTCGGCCGACGCGTAGCTTTGCTGGACCAGCATCGGCGGATACTCGCCGTCGATCCTTGATTTCAGCGCATAGGTATTCCCCGCACTACAACCGCGGCTAGCAGCTCGCCACCACAGATCCATATCGGTGGCCACCGCATTCTCCAGCCGACCCAATACGACCCTCAGCCAGGCATCGCTATAGGCGCCGGGGTCAAACATGTAGGGATTCTGACGTGGCTGTTCCTCACAGGCGACCGGTCGCGGATCGAAGACCTCGCTCGCGGCCAGGCCTGGTGTGTCAGTGAGGTCTGCGTCGCTCAGCCAGGCCTCGACCAGCGGACCGCAATCGCCCCGACACAACTGCGTTCCCAGCGCCCGTGCCTGCAACGCCGCTTCCCGCGCGAGTTCGGGGCGGACTCCGGCTTGCAGACGCGTCCGACTCACCCAGGCCAGCCAGTGACCCCGCTGCGCATCGGTGCTCAGGCGCTGCGCCATCGCTTCGCCGAACTCGATCATCGGCCCCACCTTGCCCGATTCGCCGTCGCCTGCAAAAGACGTCAGGAATCCAGACAGCGGCCAGTACGCCTCCCCTTCAAAGTCTAAAGGGCCGATCATTTGCTGCTGCTGCTCAATGCTTAACTCGTCCAGAGCAGCCACCGCCGCGGCGACATCGACGGGGTCGGCAAGGAGCAGTTCCATGAACCGCTCCGATCGCTGCTCATCCGCTTCGGTCCATACCGCAAGTTCAGACTCCGCCTCCTCCGTCGCGGGCTGCGGCACCGCCGTCGCAGCCGATGAGAGCACAACCAAGGTGACTGCTGTGAGCCACTGAGGGACACGGATCATGGGCGCGCTCTCCGACCTGCGATGGCTCGAATATGCCAGTGGTCAGGACATCACGCCAGACCGGATTTCGGGTGCCCGCGAAAGCGCTCAGCGTGCCATCGAATCTTCGGCAGCCCCCCGACCCCGACTCCGATTCAGAGTCCCGACTCCCTACTTCACGTCACCGCATCAGCTTGAATCGAACCCGATGTCGCCGGCTTTTCGTGACACCCCCAGCCCTCAGCCCTCAGCCCTTTGAGCAAGGTGAGCACGTTCCGCCCGCGAGCGTCACATTTCGCCCTCTCAGGTCATTGACGGCCAGCCATACGCCGCCGTATGCTTCCACCCGGCGACGGGGAGCTCTCGCGGGTACGGCGCCATAACTGCGTGACCTGTCCTTGTCGCCGCTGAGGCGGCGGCAGGGGGCGCGTGACTTCATCCTGGGGAGGACTCATGAAAATCACCATGCGAAAAGCCGTGCGCACCCTGTTGCCGGCAGCCTTGCTTTTTGGCCTGGGCCTGCAGGCGCAGGCAAACACGCTCAACCAGAACGTGTCCTGGACCGTCGATCGTGCCGGTACCAGCACCAAGTACCGGGTCGTCGCCTACGGCGATTCGATCTATGCCGGCTACAACGGGTCGGTCTCGAACGCCGCGCGCTATGCCGCGCCTACGGTCGATTCCGAATACCTGTCCGCATTGTGGAATGCCGACATCGAAAGCATCCGGCGGGCCAAATCCGGCGCCGTTGCGCAGGACGTCTACCAGAACAAGATCGTCAGTGAGCGCTCCTACATGCAGCACAGCAGCACCCGCGTGGTGACCTTCGAGATGTGCGGCAACGACGGGCTGCAGGCCCGTTCCAGCTTTCAGTCGCAAACCGGTACCTGCAATTACAGTGGGCTCACCGCCGCGCTCAACAGTTGCAAGACCTACGTCGCCGCGGCGATGGACTACATCAATGCCAATGCCCATCCCAACACCCGTCTGAAGGTGATCAGCAACCTGTACTACCCCGGCTACAACGCCGACAACGTGCAGAGCAGTTGCCGCGATGCCAACACCGGGCAGACCGTGAACATGCGCACCACCTTCCTGCCGGTACTGGCGAAAATGAACTACTGGATGTGCGAGTACGCGCGCCAGAAAGGCTTCAAGTGTGCCGACAGCTTCGCCCAGTACATGGGGGCCGATTGGGACGCCAACGGCGACGGCGTGATCGACTCCGATGCGCTGCGCTATGTGGCAGGCGAAACCGAGGCGAGCTACGTCAACCGCATCAGCGTCACGCTGCGGCCGACCCTGCGCGATGCCAACTTCAAGTTCGTCAGCAGCAGCACCAGCTACGACTACATCCAGTCCGACGACGTCCATCCGACCTACAGCGGCACCACCATGCGCGCCGGCATCTGGGGCGGCAGCAGCGGCACCGGTGCGCCGCGCTACACCAGCTTCAGCGGTGGCAAGAGCCCGATCTGGAACCGCTTCGGTCATGAGCGGATGGGCTGGGCGCTGTCGGTCTACAACCCGGCGACCCCCTGAGGGTCGTTGACAGGCTCGGCAGGTGTCCGCCGCGCAAGGCGCAGCTCCGCACCCTGTCGTCGATGACGATGGGGTGCGGGTCCTGCGCCACTCCGGTTCAGCGCACTGGCGTTACTGGGGTGTACTGGTAATGGTGCTGGCCGGCTTCGCCGTGCTGGTGCTGCTGCTGCACGCACCGGCGCGCCGGGTTGAACCAACTGCGCCCGCCGGGATGTCAGCCGTGGCCACGCCGGGGCAAGTGAACATGCAGCGACCGCCTGACACAGTGCCGCAGCCGTCTTCTGCTTCACCGGTTCCGGCCGCTGCGGCCGAGCCTGACCTGCCGCCGCAATTTCTGCCGCCCACGGCCACGGCGGACGACTGGCCGAGCAGTGATCTGAACGACATCGCGCGCTACATTTCACCCGGCGACCCCGAGCCGACCGCCGCTGAGCTGATCCATGCCCTGCGTGAGACCGGTGAGTACGGCGGCATCGCGGCCTTCAACCCGCCCGGCACCAGTCCGCCCCTGGTCGGCATCGCAGTGCCGGAAGACTATGAGCTGCCACCTGGCTATGTGCGCCACTATCAGGCCACCGACGACGGTCAGCCGATCGAGGCGATACTGATGTACGCCCCCGATCACCGTTTCTACGACGACCAGGGCAACGAGATCGAGGTGTCTGAAGACCGGGTGGTGCCGGCCGATCGCTTGCCGGCAGGGCTGCAGCCGCGGGCGGTGGAGATTCCCGCTGCGGATTGATCCGCAGCCTCGATTGCCTGCCCGCGCGGCAGCGTCTGGAGGATCAACGTCTTGAGCACAGGCATCTCGCCCTGGCGTTCATCCCTGCTACGCAATTTCGCGGCAATCGCCCTCAGCGCCGTACTGCTGGGCGTCTACGCTCGGGCGGATGCGGCCGCGCTGCTCGGCTTTGTGGTGCTGCTGCCGTGGCTGCTGGCCCTCGATGGCGTCGGCAGCCTGCGCGGTGCGCTGGCCTCCGGCTGGCT
>JBGTIE010000363.1:0-4322 GCA_041745855.1 Lysobacterales bacterium
GGATGATGTCTGCCGGCTGTTTGAGATCGAACCGGATCGTGCGGTGCGGACCGGTTTCTATCGTGACAACCTGCATCTGCACACACGTGTGGTCAGCGCCGAGGAGCGCGACTCCGCGCTGTTGGCCGCGCTTAGGGAGGGGCCGGACGGGCCCGGCATCGTCTACGTCACCCGTCAGAAGACCGCCGAGGAGATTGCTGGCCGACTGGTCGACGCCGGCTGGAGCGCCCGTGCCTATCACGCCGGCATGAGCGCCGAAGAGCGCAGCGCGGTCCAGGAGTGGTTCCTGGGCGCTACCGATGCGCTGGTGGTCGCCACGATTGCCTTCGGCATGGGCGTGGACAAGGCCGACATTCGCCGGGTCATCCACTACAACCCACCCAAGAGTCTGGAGAACTATGCCCAGGAGATCGGCCGGGCCGGGCGCGATGGCCAGCGCTCAGTCTGCCAGCTGTTGTTCTGTCCGGACGATCTGAACCCACTGGAGAACTTCATCTACGGCGACACCCCCGAGCGGTCCGCCCTGGCAGGTTTGATCAAACAGTTGTTCGAAATGGGGGAGCAGTTCGACATCGCGCTCGGCACTCTGTCCGACCGCCACGACATTCGCCCATTGGTGCTACGCACGCTGTTGACCTATCTGCAGCTCGACGGCTATCTGCACGAGGGCACGCCTTACTACGCCGACTACCGCTTCCAGCCGCTGACCAGCTCGGCCCGGATCCTGGACCGCTTCACCGGCGAGCGACGCGAGTTCCTCGCCCGCCTATTCCGTCAGGCGCACCGCGCACGGACCTGGTTCTGCATCGATCTTGCGGCCAGCGCGCGGGCCCTGCGCTGTGACCGCGAGCGCATCGTCAGGGCGCTGGATTGGCTCGCCGAGCAACAATTGCTGGAGCTCAAAGTGGCAGGTATGCACAATCGCTACAAGCGCCTGCGCCGTCCGGATGATGAAACCGCACTGGTCGATAATCTGCATCAGCGCTTGCAGCGACGCGAAGCCGCCGAGTTGAATCGATTGCAGCAGGTCGTCGCGATGCTGGTCAGCCGCGACTGCCGCAGCCGCGCCCTGGCGGCTCACTTCGGCGAGGCTCTGGACGCCGACTGCGGCCACTGCAGCGCGTGTCTGGGCGACGTCTGCGAGCTGCCCGGGCGCAGCCGGATGGAGCCGCCGGCAACGCTGTCAGCCGATCTGGCGCCGTTGTTGCAGGCTCATGCCGATGCCCTGGGCAGTCCCCGCCAGTTGACCCGGTTCCTGTGTGGTTGCAGCTCACCGGTATTCACCCGCCGCAAGATCAGTCGCGAGCCAAACTTCGGACGCCTGGTGGAGTTGCCTTTCGCCGAGGTGCTGGCGTGGGCGGAGGGCAGTATGGGTGCGAGTTGAACATGGCATTGCGGAGCGGTGCTTTGAAGTCGGGAGTAGGGAGTCGGGAGTCGGGAGTAAAGGCAAGAGCGATATCCAGAGCAGGAGCCGCAGCCATACCCGGTCCGTAATTTGGCGGCTTGAACATCCGTAGCAAGGAAGGTGCGGCAATGACAGCCAGAGCAAACCTCTAGCCGTTGCGCACTCCCGACTCCCGACTCAGCGGCCCAAAGGAGGCTGCTCTGAATCGGTATGACTGCGCCCACGACCCCGCTTAATCCCCCCTTAAGCCACAAGATGCTAGCGTGGGAGTGTTTTGGCCATAGAGTCTTCCGTTTGCGCGCCCATTCCGCCCCGACAACTTCCTGGATCGACGAGGCTCCCCGCGCCTCGCTGCTGCTGGCATCGGCCTCACCGCGGCGAGCGGAGTTGCTCAGGTTGGCCGGTTACAGCTTCGAAACTTCGGCCGCCGATGTTGACGAGACACCTCGGCGCGGGGAGAGTGCGCTGGCGTACGGGGCGCGGGTGGCGCTGGACAAGGCGCAGGCAGTCATCCGCGGGGGGCGGGTCTGTCTGGCGGCAGACACCGAAGTGGTGCTCGGCCGCAGGATTTTCGGCAAGCCGGTCAGTGCGGCGAATGCCGAAGAGATGTTGGAGCACTTGAGTGGGCGACTGCACAGGGTGATCTGCGCCGTGGCGATCGTTGCCGATGAGCGGGTGCTGCAGTTCCAGACCATCACCAGGGTGCGGTTCCGGTTATTAGGCAGCGCTGAAATCAGCGACTATGTCGCTTCTGGAGAAGCTTTCGGCAAGGCGGGAGGCTATGCCGTGCAAGGGCATGCAGCGACCTTCGTGGCGACGATCGATGGTTCCTATACGGCCGTGGTCGGGCTGCCGGTGTACGAGACCGGGCAGGGCCTGGCCCAGGTCGGTGTGTATCCGGACTGGCGCCAGACCATCGACAGCGCCCCTGCGGCTTCGCTATAAGCGCGCCTGTCCTTGTTGAGTATGCCGCGCCCATGAGCGAAGAAATCCTGATCAACGTGACCCCGCGCGAGACCCGGGTGGCCCTGATCGAAAACGGCATGTTGCAGGAGATCGGCATCGAGCGGGCAAGCCGGCTCGGCTATGTCGGCAATGTCTACAAGGGTCGGGTGTCGCGAGTGATGCCCGGAATGCAGGCGGCCTTTGTCGACGTGGGTCTGGAGCGCACTGCCTTTCTGCATGCATCGGACCTGCAGCAGCCGGAAGCAGCCGTGCTGGCCGAGGGCGAAGAGCCGCCGGACGTTCCGTCACCGCCGCCATCAATCACCGAACTGGTCCGCGAGGGGCACGAGTTGATCGTGCAGGTCGCCAAGGATCCGATCGGCACCAAGGGCGCCCGTCTGAGTACGCATCTTTCGATTCCATCGCGCTATCTGGTGTTGCTGCCGGAACAGCGCACGCTGGGCATTTCGGTCCGCATCGAGGACGAGGCCGAGCGTCAGCGCCTGCGCGAGATCATGCAGCGGCTGTCGGTCGATTCTCCTTATGGCTATATCGTTCGCACCAACGCCGAGGGCGTCGGCGAAGACGCGTTGGCCGCCGACCTGGCCTACCTCGCGCGGGTCTGGGGCGTGGTGCGCGAGCGGATGGTCCCGGCTCCGGTGGGGCAGTGCATCTACGAAGACCTGCCGCTGTCGCTGCGCTCGCTGCGCGATCTGATGCGGACCCAGGTCGATCGGGTCCGGATCGATTCGCGCGAGGCGCTGGAGCGGGCGCAGGGCTTCTGCGCGAAGTTCCTGCCCGAACTGGCCGACCGGATCGAGTTGTATGCGGGCGAACGACCAATCTTCGACCTGTTCGGTGTCGAGGATGAAATCCAGCGCGCCCTGGGCAGCACCGCGCCGCTGAAGTCCGGTGGGCATCTGACCATCGAGCAGACCGAAGCTATGACCACGATCGACGTCAACACCGGCGGCTTTCTGGGCCATCGCAATCTGGAGGAGACGGTATACAAGACCAATCTGGAGGCGGCGCAGGTCATCGCGCGGCAACTGCGCCTGCGCAACCTGGGCGGGATCATCATTCTTGATTTCATCGACATGAATGACGATGAGCACCGCCGTCAGGTGCTGCGCACGCTGGAGCGGGCGCTGGCACGGGACAATGCCAAGACCACTGTGTACGATTTTTCTCCGCTGGGGCTGGTCGAGATGACCCGCAAGCGGACCACCGAGAGCCTCGAGCGGCTGCTCTGCATGCCCTGCCAGATGTGCTCCGGTCGCGGCCGGATCAAGTCGATCGAGACCATGGTCTACGAGATCTTCCGCGAAATCACGCGCGCAGTGCGTCAGTTCGAGGCCGGCAGCCTGCTGGTCGTGGCGAGCGTGGCAGTGGTGAACCGGATCGTCGACGAGGAGTCGACCGCGGTCGCTGACCTGGAGAGCTTCATCGGCAAGCCGATCCGTTTCCAGGCCGAGGAGCAGTACACCCCCGAGCAATACGACGTCGTGCTCCTTTGAGCCGTACTTGCTCCCTGCCGAGGGTGGGCTGAGCGATGGCACTACGGCGCGGTTGGCGATTCGCCCGCCACGGCCTGCTCCGCGGCACGGCGGTGCTGTTGATTCTGGCCGCGTCGCTGGTCGGCATCCTGCGACTGGCGATGCCGTGGTTGGCCGATCAGCCGGCGCTGCTGGCGCAGGTGCTGGGCGAGGCACTGCAAACCCGTGTCAGCCTGGAAAGCGCACGCTCCCAGTGGAGTGGCAGCGGACCGATCCTGACCCTCCATCAACTGGAACTGGGCGAGCCTGACTCGCCGGAGCGAATGCAGATCGAGCAAGGTGATGTGCGGATCGATCTGTTCGGCTTCCTGCCTGGCCGGCGTTGGGTGCGCGAGCTGTCGATCTCGGGCCTGGACCTCACTTTGCAGCGGCGGGCCGGGCGATGGGGCGTCTCCGGGCTGCCGTTGCCGAAGGCC
>JBGTIE010000364.1:0-6282 GCA_041745855.1 Lysobacterales bacterium
AGCGCCTGTTCGACGCCCGCGCGGCGCAGATGCGCGATGGCCCGTTCTGGATCGTCATCGCCGACGGCCGGATCAGCGAGGTGCGGCGCGAGGCGCCGACCGACGTCGAACTGCTGGACGCACCGGCCGGCAGTTGCCTACCCGGGCTGATCGACCTGCACACCCACATCACTTCCGAGTCCGGCCCGGGCCGCTACATCGAGCGGTACAGCCTGCCGGCCACGACAGTCGCCCTGCGAGCCACCGGCTATGCCCGCGTCACGCTCGAAGCGGGCTTCACGACGGTCCGCGACCTGGGTGATCGCGACGGCGTCTCGGTTGCGCTGCGTGATGCAATCGAGGCCGGCTGGGTCGAAGGCCCGCGCATCTACACCTCGGCCAAATCGATCGCCACCACCGGCGGCCATGCCGATCCCAGCAACGGCCAGAAGCCCGGGCTGACGCCTGCACCGGGGCCCGCCGAGGGCGTCATCAATGGGCCCGAACAGGCCTATCAGGCAGTCCGCCAGCGCTACCAGGACGGCGCCGACCTGATCAAGATCACTGCCACCGGAGGCGTGCTCAGCCTGGCCGCCAGCGGTCTGAATCCGCAGTTCACCCAGGAAGAGGCCAATGCGATCGTCGCCGCAGCGAATGACTATGGCATGGCGGTGGCCGCGCACGCGCACGGTGCCGAGGGCATGAAACGCGCGGTGCTGGCCGGCGTGCGCACGATCGAACATGGCAGCTACATGAGCGATGAGATCATGCGACTGATGATCGACAAGGGCACCTGGTATGTGCCGACGATCCTGGCCGGCTGGTGGACCGCCGAGAAAGCGAAGGAAGAAGGCTATTACCCGCCGATGGTCGCGGCCAAGGCGAGTGCCATCTCGCCGCAGATCGCCACCACCTTCGGCAAGGCCTGGCGCGCCGGCGTACCGATCGCCTTTGGCACCGACAGTGGCGTCTCACCGCACGGCATGAACGCGAAGGAGTTCGAGTTGATGGTGGAGGCCGGCATGCCGGCCGCGACCGCGCTGCAGACTGCCACCTGGAACGCAGCGCAGGTCCTTTCGGCGCAGGCCGACCTGGGCAGCCTGGAGGCCGGCAAGAGCGCCGACATCGTGCTGGTCGAGGGTGATCCCAGCCAGCAGATCAAGGACATCCACCGGGTCCGGCTGGTGATCAAGGAAGGTCGGGTGGTGGCACGGCCATCCGCCCGCGAGGTGGACCCTTCGTGAACCTGATGCGGCGCGGCTGATGATTGAGTTGGATCGCCCTCGCTGGCAGCGTCTGATCACCCGCCTGGGCGGCAATGATCCGGGCGAGCGCTGTCTGCTGGAACTGCAGACCGCGTACAACGAACCGCACCGCTACTACCACAACGTCACCCATCTACGCGGCTGCCTGAAGCTCCTCGATGCCCTGCGCGCTCATTTCCAGCGACCGGACGAGGCGGAACTGGCGCTGTGGTTCCACGACGCCATCCATCGCAGCCGCTCAACCAGCAACGAAGCGGACAGCGCGCAATGGGCTCGCCGCTTCGTCGAGGAATCCGGCATGCAGACCGAAGTCGGTGCGCGCGTCGCCGGGATCATCCTGGCAAGCCGACACGACACGCACGGCCTGCGCGGCGACACCGCCCTGGCTTGCGATATCGACCTGGCCATCCTGGGCGTTCCGGCCGAGGTCTACAACGACTTCGAGCAGCGCATCCGGCGCGAGTACGGCTGGGTCGACGAAGCCGCCTACGTCGAAGGGCGCCTGCAGGTCCTGCAACGATTCCTCGATCGGCCGAGCGTGTACGACAGCGCGGTGATGCGCGGCCTGCTGGAAGACGGCGCGCGCAGCAACCTGCGTCGGTGGGTTCGGCGGCTAAGTGACCGAGTACGCCCCGTCGAGGCAAGATCACAGGGCACAGGGTAGAGCACAGCGCCAGTGCATTGCGCCAGCGCGCAGAGCCAAGGAATGTTTCAACACAAGGGACACCATCCGCGTGCGCTAACATCTTCGCTTTGTGCCTTGCGATGGAGCTGCCATGGACGATATCGATCATCATTATCCGGCGCACTTTGCCGAGTATCTGCGTCGCGCCGAGCGTGCCATGTCGCTGTGCGACATCGCTGGGTTGTTGATAGGCAGCGGGTCGGTCAACTATCACTTCCTCGATGATCTGGCGGTGCCATTCCGTGCCAGTCCGCTGTTTCGCAGCTGGATTCCCGAATTGGCTGAACCGGATTGCTGGATTGAGGTCCGGCCCGGTCACAAGCCGCTGCTGATCTACGCCCAGCCCGCCGATTACTGGCATCGGGTGCCGGCCGACCCGGTCGGTGCCTGGGTTGAACACTTCGATGTGCGTGTCGTTCGCGACCTCGCGCAGGCGCGCTCTGAACTGTCCGCCGACCTCGGCATCTACACCATCCTGGCGCCGGAGGGCACCCGACTGGCCGATCGCGGTCCGGACAATCCTGCCGAGCCGATCGCGGTGCTGCATTACGGGCGGGCGCGCAAGACCGCCTATGAGCTGGCCCTGATGCGCCAGGCCAGCCTGATCGGGGCACGCGCCCACAGGGCCGCCGAAGCCGCTTTCCGTGCCGGCGAGAGCGAATGGGGGATCCATCTGATGTACATGGCTGCGGCGCAGCAGGGCGACAACGAACTGCCCTACGGCAACATCATCGCGCTGGACGAGCACGCCGCCATTTTGCATTGGCAATACCAGGACCGCAGCCCGCCAACTCAGCGCCGCAGCTTCCTGATCGACGCGGGCGCCAGCCGGCACGGCTACGCCAGCGACATCACCCGCAGCTACGCCGCCGATGCCGGTCTCTACGCCGACCTGATCGGCGCGGTCGACACGGTGCAGCAGACGTTGGCCGGTCGGGTCCGTGCGGGCATGGATTACGCCGGGCTGCATCTGCAGTCCCATCGCCTGTTGGCCGAGGTTCTGCGACAAGCCGGAATCCTCCGAATCAGCGCTGACGATGCCGTAGCGCGGGGCATCAGCAGCACCTTTTTCCCGCACGGTCTGGGCCATCTGATCGGCCTGCAGGTACATGACGTCGGCGGCTTCCAGGGCGATGAGCGAGGCCGTACTACGCTGCCCAAGCCCGCCGGCCATCCTTATCTGCGGCTGACTCGCAAGCTCGAGGCCGACATGGTAGTCACGATCGAACCGGGCCTGTATTTCATTCCGATGCTGCTCGACGAACTGCGCTCCGGCCCGCACCGGGACACGGTCGACTGGAAGGCGATCGAGCAACTGCGGCCCTATGGCGGTATCCGCATCGAAGACGACGTCCGCGCCACCGACAGTGAGCCCGAGAACCTGACCCGCGACGCCTTCGCCGCGCTGGGCTGAGGGCTGTTCACGCTTCGGGCAAGATCAAGATCAAGATCCAGAGATTTTCAACACAAAGGACACAAAGGAGATCAAAAAGCAAAGGAGAGCAAAAGCATCGAACTCTACAGGGCGCTGCAAGTCACGGAGTTCTATGACTGCGGCGCTTTCTTTGGACTGCGGCGCTCCGCGCCGCTTTGGATCCTCTTCCAGGACCCAGCGAACCAATCGCTACCGATGCAACAGGGCCCAGCGCTCCGCCCCCAACCCCATCTCGGCGACCTCAGCACGAGGCTTAAAGTTCCGCCTGAAGAGCATCCAAAGCGATGCGGAGCATCGCACTCCAAAGGGTGCTGCGCACGCCAGGTGAGGCGTTCTGCCGTAGCTCTTGCTCTCAACTGGCCAATGGAACGGGCCACTGTTTCTCCTTAGTACTCGCTTTTCCCTTGTGTCCTTCGTGTTGAACGGCTCTTACTTGCTCTTACTTGCTCTTACTTGCTCTTGCTTACTTGTTCTTGCTTTCCTTTGTGTCCTTTGTGTCCTTTGTGTTGAATGCTTTTCATGCTTTTTGCGCTAACCCAACTCCAGCCGCTGCGCGCGCCACCAGCAGAGGGCGCCGATGCTGCTCAGGGCGGCCGAGGTCAGGGCCAGGCTCAGGACGCTGCCGTTGACCTGCGGTGCCAGCAGCCCGGCGATCAGGGTGATCACGCTTAGCGAGATGAACATCTGCATCGAGGAGTTGGAGCCGCGGCGGGTCGGGGCCAGTTCGAGCATCAGCAGCGACATCAACGGGAAGGCCATCGAGGTGCCGATGCCGATCAGGCTCAGCGGCAACACCGCCCACGGCCAGCTGACCGCATCGGCCCACAGCGCATGGCCGATGTTCCAGGCCGCGCCGGCGAAGATCGCCCGATAACCCCAGCGGATGCCTTCGGCGCCGGTCAATCGGCCGGCCATGCGGCCGACCAGGAAAGAGCCCAGCACCATGCCGCCGATGACGGGAAAGAACAGCGCCGCGAATTGTTGCTCGTTGAAGCCCAGATGTGTCAGCACGAACACTGGCGCGGAGCTGATGTAGAGGAATACCGCCGAGAAGTTGAAACCGGCGGCCAGCGCCAGCCAGCGGAAGCGGGGCATGGCCAGCAGCTCACCGTAGCCGCGCGCCAGTGAGCCCGCCCGCAATGGGTGGCGCTGTTCCGGGGGGTGGGTTTCCGGCAGCAGCCACAGGCAGGCCAGCAGCAGGCACACGCCGAGCAGGACCAGGAACCAGAAGGTTGCCGGCCAACCCAGCGGCAGCAACCAGCCGCCGAACACCGGTGCCAGCGCCGGTGCGATGCCGAACAGCATATGGACCAGGCTCATGACCTTCTGCGCCTGCGGTCCGGTATAGCAATCGCGGATGATCGCGCGGCCGACGATCGAGCCGGCCCCGGCCGACAACCCCTGCAACACCCGGAAGAACAGCAACTGATCCAGAGTGGTCGACAACGCACAGCCAATGGATGCGAGCACGAACACCACCAGCGTCGCCAGCACTACCGGTCGCCGACCGAGCGCATCAGACAGCGCGCCGTGGACCAGGCTCATCAGCGCATAGGCGGCCAGATACACGCTCAGGGTCTGCTGGATCTGCCAGGCGTTGGCGTCCAGCGCGGCTTGCATCGCCGGGAAGGCGGGGAAGAAGGTGTCGATCGAGAACGGCCCGATCATGCTCAGGCTGGCGAGCAGGAACACCAGCGCGGTCGCCTGACGCGGCTCCAGATGGATCAGCGGCGGATGGGGAGCGCCCTCATCAGCCACCCTGGGTGCCACCGACGGTCAACTGATCGATCTTCAGCGTGGGCTGGCCGACGCCGACCGGCACGCTCTGACCTTCCTTGCCGCAGACGCCGACACCCTCGTCCAGCGACAGATCGTTGCCCACCATGCTGACCCGGGTCAGCACCTCCGGTCCATGGCCGATCAGGGTGGCGCCCTTGACCGGCGCAGTGATCTTGCCGTCCTCGATCAGGTAGGCCTCGCTCGCGCTGAAGACGAACTGGCCCGAGGTGATGTCGACCTGACCGCCACCGAAGTTGGCCGCATACAGGCCGCGCTTGACCGAGCGGATGATCTCCTCTGGCGCATGCGGACCGACCCGCATGTAGGTGTTGGTCATCCGCGGCATCGGCAGATGGGCGAAGGATTCGCGCCGGCCGTTGCCGGTCGGCGCCACACCCATCAGTCGTGCGTTCAGGCTGTCCTGCATGAAGCCTTTCAGAATGCCGTTCTCGATCAGGACGGTGCAACTGGTAGGCGTACCTTCATCGTCGATGGTCAGCGAACCGCGGCGGCGGTCGAGGGTGCCGTCGTCGACCACGGTGCACAAGGGGCTCGCGACGCGCTCACCGACCCGACCGGCGAAGGCCGAACTGCCCTTGCGGATGAAGTCTCCCTCCAGCCCGTGACCCACTGCCTCGTGCAGCAGCACGCCGGGCCAGCCAGGAGCGAGTACGACCGTCATCGGCCCGGCCGGCGCGGCGATCGCATCCAGATTGACCAGTGCCTGACGCACCGCCTCACGCACGTGCCAGCGGGCCTTGTCAGCGGCCAGGTACTCGACCAGATCGAGCCGACCACCACCGCCGGAGAAGCCCTGTTCGCGGCGTCCGCCACGCTCGGCGATGACCTGCACCCGAAACTGCACCAGCGGCCGCACATCGGCTGCCAGTGTGCCATCCGAGCGCGCCACCAGGATCGTCTCGTGCTGTGCGCTCAGACTCACCATGACCTGATTGACCGCCGGATCGAGCGATCTGGCATAGCTGTCCATCTCGCGCAACAGGGCGACCTTGCTCGCCGATGTCAGCGCATCGATGGGGTCATGGGTGGCATAGCGCGCGACCGCCGTGGGTCGCTTCCACAGCGCCAGGCGGCCTTCGCTGCCCTGACGGGAAATCGCGCGGGCGCTGCGCGCCGCC
>JBGTIE010000365.1:0-5242 GCA_041745855.1 Lysobacterales bacterium
TGCCGATGGTGGAAGATCGTCGTCGTGAGGTCTGTGCTTCGCGCCTTTAGCCGGCAGGATGCCAGCGCTCCCAGGTGGGGCTGGTCGCTTTTGTTGGTCGTCGATAGAAGTCGTGGGGTTCGCGCTTTGCACCTCGAGCCAATGGATGTCGAAACGATCCGTGGGTCCTCCGATACTCTCGCCAGACTGTAGACGCCCAGCCCGCAACCCATGCACCAATCCATCATCGACCTGCGCCACCAGCTGCACCGTCACCCGAGCCTGTCTGGCGCTGAGGCGGACACGGCTGCGCAAATTCGCCAGTTCCTGACCCCTCTGGCGCCAGACGAGCTGATCGACGGTCTCGGCGGGCACGGCCTGGCGTGCGTGTTTGCTGGCGCAGCGAGCGGCCCGACGGTGCTGCTGCGCTGCGAGCTGGATGCCCTGCCGATCCAGGAATCGGGCGATCGCCCACATCGTTCGTCTATTGCAGGAGTCGCGCATCAGTGCGGTCACGACGGGCACATGGCGATCCTGGCCGCCGTTGCCCTGGCTCTCCATCGCCAGCGGCCTGCCTGCGGCCGGGTGGTGCTGCTGTTCCAACCGGCCGAGGAGACTGGTGAGGGTGCCGCAGCAGTGCTCGCCGATCCGCGCTTCGGTGCTCTTCGACCCGACTACGGCTTTGCCCTGCACAACGTGCCCGGGTTTCCGCTTGGCCAGGTGCTGCTCCGCGAGGGCCCATTCAGCTGCGCCTCGCGGGGGATGGTGATTGAGCTGAGCGGCACGACCGCGCATGCGGCACAGCCGGAAACCGGGGTCAGCCCGGCGGCGGCGATGTGCCGGATCATCGCTGGTCTGAGCGACCTGCCGGCTGAAGTCTGCCGCCGCGACGAGATCACCTTTGCCACCGTGGTCGGCGCACGGCTGGGCGAAAAGGCCTTCGGCACCGCGCCCGGTCAGGCTGCGGTCTGGGCCACCCTGCGCAGTGAAACCGACGCGGGCATGCAACGCCTGATCGACCACGCCGAGTCGCTTGTTGATGCGGCCAGCGCCGAGACCTGCTTGCAGGCAGCGATTCGCTATGAGGACGTGTTTCCGGCCACCGTCAATGCTGTTGCCGCGGTCGCTATCGTCCGCCGAGCGGTTGCCGACTTGCCGCTTGCGGAGTTGGCCCGGCCGTTTCGCTGGTCGGAAGACTTCGGCCACTTCACCGCGGCGTTCCCGGGTGCGCTGTTTGGTATCGGTAGCGGCGAGCACAGCGCTGATCTGCACAATCAAGACTACGATTTTCCCGATCCGCTGATCGCCATCGCCCAGCGCCTGTTCTTGCGCGTCATTGAGCAATGCGCGATCCAGTCTGTTCGCTCGCAAGTGGCTGCGCGCGAGCCGTAGAGGCTTTGGCGCGCGGCACCGCAAGAGCATCCAAAGCGGCGCGGAGCGCCGCAGTCCAAAGTAGAGCGTCGGGTCGTCGATCGCCTTGGTCCTCATGCGTAGTCGCGAAGCTCACCTGGGAGCGCCGGCATCCTGCCGGCTCTTTTCCCACTCGCGGAGCGATGCGCATGGAGTCTTGCGTTGGTTGCCTTTCGGAGTCGTGTGGTTTGCGCTGCGGTTGGTGCAAGAGAGCCGGCAGGATGCCAGCGCTCCCAGGTGGGGCGCGAAGCTCCGTTGGTCGACTATCAAATACGTGATGTTCCAGAGCCGCGCGATACAAGGTCGCGGTAGCGCGGTTCCGGCGCGCTTGTTGGCGCGATTCTCGCCCCGATCGTGTTCGCGCCGGCGGCCGCGTCGACACGCGAGAGGCAAGCTCGTGTGTTCTGGGGCTAGGCATTCCTGGGGTATGGCTTCCCGCCTCCCGCTATTTCGCGCCGGCGGCCGCGAGGGGTGCGATATGGCCCGTCGGACCAAAAGCGCCGGCCGCCTCGCGCATTGTGGATCGGGGTGTGAATCGGAGCGCACGGGCGCGAGGAACCGGCCTACGATGCTCGCGATCCGGCGCGGTCTCGCTATTCCCGGCCACGGCGTACCGCGAGCCGTAGCGGCTTTGGCGCGCGTCAACCGCAAGAGCATCCAAAGCGGCGCGAAGCGCCGCAGTCCAAAGTAGAGCGTCGGCCGCCTCGTTCGGGGCGCGGCGGTAGCCGGGAGGATCATGGCCTCCCACGTCGCAAGCGGCTGCTGCGCAAATTCTTGATCGATTCTGGCGCGCTTTCTCGCGACTACCTTTGTGAGTGCAAATCGGTGCGTGCTGGAGCTTGTCGCCGCTGCCTTCGAGCAGGATCCGCTGGTTCGGCAACGATCGCCACAATGCGCTGTCGCCCGACGGGTTGCGCTGAACGGTGACTTCACGTGTCTGACCAGCGCTGTAGCTTCAGCGGGTCGGGCAAGCACCCGCCCGGAACTTTGGTTTGTCCATTGCGAGAACGACATGAGTAGATCGGGGATGATGATGAGAAATTCAGTAATGCCAGACGCAGTATGTGCTCGCCCGAGCAGCTTCGTAGCCTGCGTCCTCTTTTTCGCGTCGCTGTGCCTGGCGACGACAGCGTACGCGCAGGATTGTTCGCTGGCGGGCTGGACCGAGAGTCAGCCGCAGGCGGTAAGTGTAGGCGGACCTCCGCAGATAGCGCGATATAGCGGTTTTTGCGCGATTCAGGTCACGGCACCCAGCCGGTATCTGTACGCCACCCACCCGAACGCCGAGCCGACCTACTACGCCCGCTTCTACTACTACACCGGCAACCGCAGCGGCGGGGCGATCGACATCTTCCAGGGGCGTGACGGCACAACGCTGCCGATCCGGGTCGAGCACGAGGCTACGGGTGCCATCAACCGACTGCGCTTCAGCAGCCATGGGAGCGGCGCGCTGCGCACCGCCGACGTGCTGGCAAACAAGTGGTACGCGATCGAACTGGCCTGGACCACCGGTTCAAACAACAGCGGAGCACTCGGGATCACGGTCACCGGCGGCGGCGTCAGCACGCCAATCGCGGTGAGCCCGATCACCGGCCTGAACAACCCCAATCAGCGCATCCGCGAGATCCGCATGGGCTGGATCACCGCTGGCGGAACCGGAGCGATCAACTTCGACGCGTGCGAGGCGCGGCGGGATGCGCCGCCGGGGCGGTTGTGTCGGGGGGATGCGGTACCCGACGGCACTCGAAACGTTTCGGACATCGGCGCAGTAATTGGCGAGATCAATGGTCAATCGCTCGCTGTTGGACAACCCGATGCCAACGAGGACGGTGAAATCGACGTCTTCGACCTGGGCGTGCTGCAGGCAATGATCAACGATCCGAGCCAGGTTCAGTGCCCCTGAGCGCCTGACTCGAACCCGATCACAAGCCCCGCCCGGCAGAACACCTGGCGGGGTGAGTGGAGGTCGTTCCCTGGTAAACCCTTCAATCAGATCTTGCGGGGCCGGAGTGTGCCTCTACGGAACTCCGCCACGCGGCAGCTCTCCGGGTCAGTTCATCGGAGGGTTCTGCCAGCTGCCAACTGTTGTATAGATCATCGATCGCAGCACGACAGTCGGCTTCGATGTATTCGATATCGATCAACGATTCAAATAAGTGGTGTGCCTCCAGCAATAGCTCCTCAGCGGCGGCGAACTCGCCCATCTGGCTGCGAGTTTTTCCCAAGTACAGCAAGTATCGAGCGGTTAGCATTCCCGTTCGCGATCCTGTGCCGAATGCCTGGCGCGTCGCTGCTTCGGCTGGTGTAAGCATCGTGGAAGCCTCATCAGCACGCCCCTGCTGCAGTCTCAGTGAGGCCATGTTTTGCAGCGCAATTAGCGTCTCCGGATGGTCATCACCCAAATTGCTGCGACCCAATTCCAGCGTCTCCGAATAGAACGATTCGGCATCAGCGAGTCTTCCTTGCATTTGTAGCGTCATACCTAGTCGGTTCCTGACCCATAGCGTTTCAACGCGCGTAGGGCCGTACACTTGCAGTCTGATCTGCAGGGCCTGACGTAAATATTCTTCAGATTCACCTGGACGACCCAGCCGCTGCAGCAACACGCCATGATTGAGAAACGCAGAACTTGTAATAGGATGAATCAACCCCTGGGCAGCCACGCCACGCTCTAATCTTTGGAGTGAGTAAGGTTCTGCTTCGGCCCATTTACCCTGTTCTGCCAATGCGAAGACCAGGTTTCCAAGTACCAATAGCGTCTTTATATGGTCCTGACCCCGAGTTCGCAACCGCACCTCCAATACCCGCCGCAAGTATGGCTCCGCGTCAGCGGGTCGACTCTGTGCTAATAAGTTGTCGCCCAGTGTCTCGACTGCGGCGATCGTATGGATGTGGCTTTCACCAAGCACCCGACTGGCCCGCTCCAAGGCTTCTCTAGCAAGTGGCTCCGCCTCGTCGAACTTGCCCGACCTCGCCAGTGAGCTACTGGCAGTGAACATGGCACTAATAGTGTCCTCGTGATCGCTACCTAGCACACGCCGTAGCCCATCCAAGGCGATGAGCATTACCTCTGCCGCCTTCTGATAGTCCCCTTGGTTGTGGAATAATGTGGCCACCCAAGTCAACGTCGTTAGCGTCTCAGGGTTTTCGTCACCAAGTGCGCTGCTATTCAAGGTCAGCGCCTTTTGCAATAGGGGCAGCGCAAGAGTATTCAGACCCAGCCTTAAATAGGTTTTTGCGAGCCCATGATAAAGTTTGGCTGCGACGACAGGTTGATCGGTAAACTCGGCGTCTATCGCGACAATTGCCGGTTTGATCAGCGTCTCGTCTACAAGCTGACGCGCCAGATCAGTTGTGTTGAGTCGCTGCCATTCTGTCTTGAAGAGGTTCAACTGATCACTGCGTTCAGACTCTAAAGCGCCGGACGCCTCCAGCGCGGTGGCATAGTCGGCCAGGACATTCTTGCTGAGCAATTCGCCTGCCGAGGCGGGATCTAGCGTCGAAAGCATCTCGGCCTGAAAAGCCGACACCTGCTCCAACTCCGCAGCCCGCCGCTCAGCAATCCGCGCCTGCGTCGCAAAAGCAACCACACCGCCAATCAGCGCCAGGACGGCTACCGAGCCGGTCGCCACCGGGAGGAGATTGCGGCGGACGAACTTGCGGGCGCGATACCACAGATGGCCACCGCGGGCCTGCACGGGCCGTCCTTGCAGGAAGTTGTCAAGGTCGGCGGCTAGTTGTTCGACCGAGGCGTAGCGCTCGTGGACGGATTTGCGCAGACAGCGCAGCACGATGCCGTCGAGATCGCCGCGCAGTTGTCGCTGCACTTGCGCGGGCGCACCCTGCCGGGCGG